>JAHFAF010000190.1 GCA_023250715.1 Pseudobdellovibrionaceae bacterium
GGATCGTTGAAAGGATTGTAGGAGTTCAGGAAAACTCTTCGATCCATGAAAATGCCCCTCGAGAGCATCCGCCTACCAACCAGGGCAGCCATATTGGTGGCGTGGTTGAGTTCCGGTCGGGGCTCAAAAAGTGCCGCACTCCTTTTTCTAACCTCCCGAATCGCCTTTTCCGGGGTCAGGGGCCCCTCTAGGATTTCGAATTTACGACATCTTTCCTGGGCATTTAACTTCAAGGCTTGCGAAGAAGTTCTCTTGAATTCTTCATAGAACCCACGGACTGAGGGCGGGAGCTTTTCCTCATCGAAAAACAAGATCTCGTCTCTCGTCGTATCGTGAATCGCCCCGACAAATACAGTCGATTCTGGAATAGAAATACCGACTAGTGAAAGACCTTCCCGAATCTCGGGAAGATTCGCCACCATGGCGAACGCCCTCGCATTGGGCGCTCCCGGACGACCCGAGCAGGCCCCACAATCATATGCCGCAAAGTGGGGATTGTTCGTGCTACTCGAACCGTGTCCCACGACAATGACAATCGGAGAAAAATCCTTCGTCATCCCGATCGATCGCAAGAGATTTTTCACTCTTTGGACCAGCTCTTCGCGTGTATAGCCCTCGTATAGCCCATCCAGTCGGATTTCCGATCCTTCCGGACGGAAGATATTCAGCTCCTCATCCGGCAAGTGCCAAGTAAAAGATGTGGCCGAGCTATGGCCCAGGGTTGGTCTCAAGGTAGAAAGCAAGAGCTCAAAGCCTGCTTTAATGCCGAAAAAAAGTGTGTAAAGAACTCCGCGAAATAGCGTATGCGAGTGATGCCCCAAGGAAGAAAGTTGTGGCAAACTAGAACCATTCTTGATCTTGCTTTTCGCTCGAACGAGGTGGCGAGGCTTAAGCATGATGGGGCAATGCTGAACCGGGGTCGTGGACTCTGCCGCCTGGTAAGCGAAATCCAAACCGAAAAAGCCAGGAGCTCCAAAAGTCTCTATTGTAGGATCGATGGTCTCCAAGTACCGCCGCAAGGAACCTTCCCGATCATCTATGCAAAAAATGGCTTGAAAGCGGTGTCCGCCAATTGTCCTAACTTCCGGCTTTCTCGAATTCTCGCTCACTGCGCCTAAAAAGGGCTCGTAAATCGACCACTCGTAGGCCTCAAGAAGCACGCGAAGATTTCGATCGGATTCGGTAATCAGTTGTTTCTTGGAAAAGTATGGAGTATCCCCTGGCTTTGCTTTCAGTGGCTTGAACCTCCCTTTGAGTTCCCGGCTCAAAGCCCCCACCTCTAGAATGAGCTCTAGAGCCAAGAACTCTACGAGACGAATTTTCCGACGATTCTTGAGAGAGGTCGGCTTGATCTCCACTTGTCGGACCATCCCTCCCCAGCCGGGATATGTAAGTGCTACCTCAAGAAGGTACTGTTCGAACCACTCAGGCCCCTCGACCAATCTAGCTAAACATTTTTCCAGGACAATTTCAGGTCGGAGCTTAAGCAATTCACGGCATACTCTATCGGACAAAAGACCCAACGGGACGAAAGACTCCTCGGCGAGAGAACGTACCGCTTCGTAGAAACCAAGATCGCTCTTCGGGAACGGCCAGATCGCAACGCCCTGATCGAGATAATTAGCCACCAACTTTAAAAGGAGTGGGCGAACACGCGCTTCCAAGTGTATTCCGAACTCCTCTTTCCAACATCGGTATAGGCCCGTACGGGCCACGCCCGGATACGGGGTTGGAAGGCTCTTTTCTTCACTTACCAAACGCGAGAGAAGTTTCTGAATTTCTTCCGAGCTTAGGCCATTTGCCAATCCGGTCTTTTCCACCCAGGCGGAATCCAGCCGTTTTTTTTGAAACTGTTCCTTAAAGAACTCCAAATCCGGGTAGGGCTGGGCGCCAAAGAGGTGAGCCGCCGAGATTACCGCCTCGTGAAAAGCCTGGGTTTGAAACGCATGGAGAGTGTTGTGATGAATAAAGTCCTGAATCGGCCCTTGGCTCGGCAGCCAATGCGCAATTCGATCGATTAAGTTGTCAACGGACGAAGGCGACGTGGCTGACTCCTACCCCTAAATGTAATCGATTTTGCACATTTTGGCGCGGGTTTGTTAGTCAGTGTTCTTGGCTTGTAGGGTTTTGCCCGCTGCAGGAGCAGAAGCTGGCTTTCTCTGACCCTCGCGCCATTTCTTCTCAAAATCCCGACGAGCTGTTCTCAAACAACTTTGGCGCTTGTGTTTTGAAATCTCGGTAGCCGACATACACTTAGTTGGGATTTTTCCCACCTTTTTCCAAAATGCTTCATCCGACACTCCTGCCCCCGGAAGAGCCTCCTTTTTCGAGTCTTTCTCCCCGCTTGCTCCACGAAGATTTCTCGGATTCAGGCGTGCTTCGGTGGCCGCCACCTGCTGGTTGTCAGCGTCGACCAAACTTCCCATTCCCTTCCAGAAATCCTTCGTCTCGGACCCCGAAGAAGCGGCATTGGAAGCGCCCATGATGGGCGAATTGAGCAGAGTCGGCGGTGTTGGAGGGGAAGTGGAAGCGCCCCCCGAAGAAGAAACCCCAGCGATAAGCGAAGTGGAAGAAATGGGAACATTGTTCGCCTTCGGCGTTTCATCATAACCAATCTTAGATCGCATCGACTCGTCGGACGATGCCAAACTAGGAGCACTTTGCGCGGGAGCAGCCATTCTTTCCCCGGCCCCAAGATCCGCGAGCTGCTCGTTGGGAATGGGGGCCTTGGGTGCTTCCGTTGCAACGGGCAAAGCCTGTGAAGCCTGGGAATTATAGTTCGGATCCCGAAGGCTAATCACCAGCGTACTCCCCGGAACGTTGGGCGCTTTTACCTGTTCGGGGTTAGTGAGCTTTTGCGAGCCCATGTCATTTTTTTTCGCCGAGTCTTCGTTAGTATCAATTTGCTGCTTGAGCTGCTGGCCTTGCATTTGTTTCATTTGGCCCAGCATCTGATCTTGCTCTGCTTTTCCGTAATTCTTTTGCTCCCGCGCTTCTTGAGCGTCTTGAAAATGCTTAGCGGCCTCCATGAACTTACTCGCCATTTCAGGCTGGAAATGATCTTGATTCTTTTTTCGCGCTTCATCACGCGATTGCTGAAAATCTTGTTTTCGATCTTGGTCTTGTCCTTGGGACGGAGGCTGCGGCGAGGGTTGAGGCGGAGTTTGGGTCTGAAATACAATCTGCGTTTCCGCTTGCGCGGTGAACGTGAATATCAGTAAGAGACCTATGGTCCAGTTGCCAATCACGTTGCCCCCTACCGCATTGAAGTGCATAAGCGCTGCCAGCCAACTTCAGCCTTGGAATCGTCGAGCCTTTTGTCGGCCGCCTACCCGTACTCTAGCGGTGCACATTTACATAGCGGGAACCACTGGCGTTTCTTTGAACAGAGTTTGAAGACAGGGTTTGTATACGCTGTGCTCGGCCTACCGGCTTATTCCGCCGGCTCGTTTGCGCTAGAACAAAGACGACTCCAGCCAAAACTAGAAAGAGCAATAACACCTCCGTGGAAGATATCGCCAGGGATAAGGCGGACAGAATCACCGCCCAGCCAAACAGGAAATAATAGACACCCATTTTCTTCATAAGCACCCCCAGATATGGATTCCGCGGGAAGGAAAGCAAGCTGTTACTCTAATCCTAGGGGTTGCATCCGCCGTACCAATTCCCAGGCGCGAGACCACAGAAAGAGTGTGATTAACTTTTTTCAGGATTTTCCAAAACTAGACGACGAGTGGGGCTATTCAAAATCAAACTGATTCACGTTGATTCCAAGACTGACATGTCCGGATACATTCTTACCTTCATTGACCCAAAATGAATCTCTGCCCCAGCCTGAAATAGAAACTATCTCTTTCATTCCATTCAATGTTTTCGTGCTCACTCCAGTGAGTTCTTCGAAATTCTTTTGACCCGATCGGCGAACTAGTCCGGAGATCAAGTACGGCCCTATCTTTCCATCGATCTCCTGAACGGATGCAACCACTTTTACTTCAAACCAGACATTTTGAATCGCGACTTTGCCAAGATAGCTTCCGGAAAAAACGGTCCCCCGTGCACGCCCGTCGTCCGGTTGTTTTTTTAGAATTAGGACCACCGGCTTTTCGTTTACTTGAGAGCTTTCAATCCCGACCGTGTCCTCGATCGCAGTTTCGAGCGTAAGAGTAATGCCATGAATAGCGACCTTAGCCCCCTCCTCGCCACGCCCAACCTGAGAAATTAGTAGACCGACTACCAGGAAAAAAAGATTCACGTTTTTCACCACTCACCCTCCTTGCGGCCACCTTTACTAAGCTTCGGCAAGGAATTTATCCATAGCTAAGAAGTAAAGATCCTAGGCGGTATTAGTTCGTACGACGAAACACATCGAAGGCCTCATCCAAAATGATCGTGGCAGTTGCAGAATAGACTTTTTCCCAGCCAGTTCCGGGAGGCGGTTTCCTTCCGAGATAAAAACAATCCTTCGCCGGGCAAGTGACGGGAGTGGAACTCACGGAATAGAACGGTTCCCCCACCCACTTCTCCTCTACCGCAAGAGGAAGATCGAGAACGGCCGCTGCTACAAAACCCTGCAAAGGGCTCTCTGCGTGAAGAATCGGATGGGAGGAAAGCTCGGATATTTTGCGAGCCGCTGAAAGCCCATCCGAGAAAACCTCATTCCAGTCTTGCTTCCCCTTAGTCCAAGTTGCGGTGAGGGAAACGGCTAAAAGAAGAAAGATGGCCCATGGTTTTTTCTTCTCGGCGCAGAAAAGAAGCCAAACACAATTCAAAGGACCCGCATGCCGAAGGCTCGCATGGCCCGCGTAAACCAGGGCGAACAAAAAGGTGTAGGGGAAAAGTGCTAGCGCCATCGCAATCTTTTCTTTACGCGACAAAACAGAAAGGCCTCCCACTAATCCCAAAGCACCCCAGGTCTCGAGCGGCAAAGGCCATTGCAAAAACGGTAATCCAAGAGAGGAGAAGAGTCGGCGGGGAACAAGCCCAATCAGCCCAGGCGAGTCCCACGGATGGGGACCTCCTATCTTCAAATACAAAACCGAGAGAACGCCGGAAAGAAGAACAGGCCAATAACGTTTCCACTCCCGTGAAAATACCCACGCAATCACAGGAAAGAGAAAATTTAATTGGGTCCATACCGCGAGCGAAAGAAAAGCCAAAGCAGCGCGTCTGTCTCCCCTCCTATCGAAGTACACCCCGGCAAGAAAAAGGGCACACCCCCAACCATAGAGCCTCCCAATGACGGAGTACTCGTATCCCCAATAGGCTCCAAACAATACTAGCGGCAGAAAAGAAAGGGGCAAAAAGGTAGAAAGCAGAATGACCGCAACCAAACTGCCGGTCCATGAAAACCAAAAAATTCCAGGAGCGAATTCAAAAATCCTAGTGACCGGCCATAGGAGTAGATAATAAATCGGACCGGAAGCCTCCATCGCAGGGCGAAATAGAAGTTCGCTCAAGCTTCCCGCGTGACGTGCGACGAGCCAAGCCTGGGCCTCGTCCCTCCACGGCTCGTGACGGGAAGCCTGCAGCAGAGAGGAAACCACCCAGAGAAATATTAGGACCCATCGAACGTTTTTCACTGAGTCTTATTTTTAACATTTTTTTTCTTAGAATGGGACGTTTCCCGGATTCGGTAGTCCGAGCGGCGACGCGTGCGAGTACTCCGTCGGTACACAAGAAGCCGGGGGCGCATCAGAGGCGAAGAAGGTTTGCAGCGGGGTAAACTCCATGTCCGGGATAGAAAACACAATCGGCGCATGGATCCCTTCGTTGTAGCTAAAACGAAGGGCGAATCGCTTTCTCGTGCCGGTTACGATAGCACCGCTAACAACGCCAATAGAGTGGTACTCATGGCTGCTAAAGTGCCCGCCCAATGCACCATCGAAGAAGTATCTCTTGAACACGGGTAGACCATAGTTCGGAAATATCGGCCGATTGGCATCGAGATCGATCGGAAACTCCATGTTCTTCGTCAAATCGTCCGAGATCACAAAGTACGTTTTCTTTTCCTCTGCTCTCCACTGCGTCATATAAGAAGCTTGGACTTCTCCCTTTGCCGGTCGCCCCACCAACGATTGAAAATTTGCACGAATCTCCTGCGGAGAGACACCCAGCGACCCTTCCCAGCGCCGAAACGAATGCTCCAGCTCACACCGAACGCAAGGCACAAGCTCTCGCAGCTGATCGATTTTTAGCACATAGTCTTTGAGACTGCTGATGCACTCGTCCGAACTACTTACTCCCAATTGAGCCAAAATACTCTCCGACATTATCGTGCCAGGAATATGTTTCATCCCAAAAAGGTGACCGAACTCGTGCAGGAGAATTCCTCTCAGGGCATTCCCATATCTCCAGTCGATCTTGATTCGATTCCCGCCAAAGTAAAATACTCGCGAGGGCCCAATCCAAATGAATCCCGGTCGCTCCTGAGAGGGACGGGCGGCCACCGCGGCAGGGTCGCGGTAATAAATGAGCTCTTGGTCGACGAAACGGTCCTTCACCCCAAATAGGAAGCGCAAATGCTCGGACCGCCCATCGCACTTCTGTTTCTCGACGAAATGTAAGGAGAAAAAGGGGCCCGGAGCATCCTTACGAGGCAGCCTCTCCAGCACGTAGTTCTGCCAAGCGTTTATCGTGAAATCGACTGAATTTCGAATTTCCTGTTCTCCCACTCCGAAATCAGGAGCAACCTCGAGGCAAAAATTTACATCGACGTCCCCCGTAAAGTAAGCCGAGTACTCGAGACCGGAGCCGACATCGCCCCCGGTGCCTCTTTCATCCCCCCCGAGGGAAACTAACGTGAGAAAAAAAACCGCGAAGGCCAGGATCCGGGTCATTGTTTGTTCCTCTTGGTAAGCGGAAAGAGCAAGATGCTCAGGTTGAACACTTCCGTTGGATGGCCTTCCTCGAGAATGTCTGCCAGGTTACGCCGAAAACTTTTGATAAGCTCCTTGGCGAGCTTAATCTTGGAGACATCCACCGCCATCGTCATGGCAGTAGTGTCTTTCATCGCGATGGGTACGTTTTCGATAGCGTCCATCGCCTGATTCAAGGTTTGTTGATGCGAGCGACGAAGCGCCGCCGATTCAATATTGTGAGTGGTGGTGAGCCTTCGGTGCGATCGGCGCCATTCTTTTCCATCGCGCTGAATGAGATGCAAGCGCTCCAGGCGCTCGAGCGCCGAACAGACTTCGCTCGGCGTGATATCCAGTCGCCGTGCAATCCACTGGGGAGAAGATCGAAAGTCCACAGTGTTCATCAAGCTTAAGATGGCGTAGTGGGTCCAATCCGCAATCGCTTGAAATACGTCTTCGGTAAGGTGTTCGTAGTGTTCGTCATCGAGAGCTTCGAACCGCATTTGGCGTACACGATTGTGGAGACTCATCTCGCGCTCAATGAGCGAAAAAAAACTGCGACGTTGTTCGGGCGTATAGGCGAGCTGCCGTGCAATCCGCTCGGCGAGTGCGGGGGTCAATGTTCTTTTTCGACCCAGTAATTCGGAGACGCGGCCCGAAGGAATCTGAAGTGCTCTAGCAAATGCCCGCATAGAATAAGCGGGATTACGGGCACGGCGGCGCAGATATTCTCCCCGCAGCCACTCCACCGCATCTCTTTGCTGGTCCGAGTGTTCCATCAGTTCCATTCTTCCCTACCCCTCTTCTAGGAAGATTTGGAACACTCCGTCAAGCTTATATTGGAGCAAATCGCTCCCACTCCACTCTCGGGAGCGATGCCTGTGTCTAAGGGTTAGACAGGTGGAAAAAAAGGGCACAGGAATCTGTGTTCTAGGCGTTAAATCTAGCCTTAGAAAAGAGGCCCGAGCGTTGCAACTCTTCTAAAGTAGACCACCATGAGAACTGGCAACGTGAAAAAGACACTCCTCATAATTCTCTTCACATTTTGTAGAATTCTTCCTGCGCCGCCGGCAGCAGATAGAGCGACCACTCAGGCAGGAACTGTGCCTACCCTTAATGATGGTGGGCAGCACGCTCAGGAAGAAGAAGGAAAAGACAAGGACATGATGCAAATGCTGATGGCGGCCATGCAGGCGGCCCAAGCAGCCGCTGCGATCGCCGCAGCAGCCTCCAATAAAAAGGGCGCGGAAAAAGCAAAGGCTTCCGATCCCGTGAAGGTGCCCGAGATTCCTGGCGCCAGCGTTCCCCCCACTGCATCCACGGCGCCGCAGGAACAGGCAAAACTTCCTGAAGCTCCCGCCTCCACGCCCATTCCCGAAATCGAAGTGCCGGTACCTTCGTCCGCTGCGGTTGCGCAAGATTTTTCTTTCCCTTCACCCTCTTCGGC
>JAHFAF010000191.1 GCA_023250715.1 Pseudobdellovibrionaceae bacterium
CGCGAGATGCTTTCACACAAGGTGCAGATCGTTCCTGTCGAAATGGTCGTACGTAATCGCGCGGCGGGCGGCATCGTAAAGCGCTTAGGGCTGAAAAAAGGCGATAAAATCTCGCCGCCGCTCGTAGAGTTTTTCTATAAATCCGATGAACTTGGCGATCCACCCATTGGCGAGACACATATATTTCATTTCAAGTGGGCGACGCCTCAAGAGCTAAATGAAATGGTTCGCCTCTCGCTTGAAGTGAACAAGTACCTCACACAGGTATTTCACGAGATCGGACTAGATCTAATAGACTTCAAGTTGGAATTTGGAAAAGACGCTTCTGGAAGACTTCTTTTGGCGGATGAGTTTACCCCGGATGGCTCCCGTCTTTGGGATCAGAAGACGGGCGAAAGCATGGACAAGGACCGCTTCCGTCAGGATTTGGGAAAAGTGGAAGAATCCTATCAAGAAGTCTTCGAGCGACTTAAAACCTATTTCGCGAGTAACTTATGAAGGCAAGAGTTCACGTCTTTTATAAAGATTCAGTATTTGATCCTCAGGGCAATACGCTCGCGCAAAGCTTGCGCAAAGTGGGGTTCAACGGAGTGAAGGACGTACGTGTAGGCCGTGTTATCGATGTGCAATTGGACGACAAGGTGAATAAGGACCAGGCCACCCGCGATGTGCGCAAGATGTGCGATCAGCTTTTAGCAAACCCGGTGATTGAATCCTATAAATATGAATTGATCGATACATGAGAGCTGCTGTTATTACTTTTCCTGGCTCTAACTGCGATGATGACTGCAGGTACGCGCTCGAAAAACTGTGCGAGTTCAAAGTCGATGCGCTCTGGCACAAAGACTCTCCCGATCTCTCCGTTTATCAATTGGTAGTTTTGCCCGGCGGTTTCTCCTATGGCGATTATTTAAGAAGCGGCGCCATGGCAGCCCTTTCTCCCGTCATGGAACAGACGAAAAAGTTCGCTGCAGGGGGCGGCATGGTCTTGGGCATTTGCAATGGCTTTCAGATTCTTTGCGAGGCGGGGCTTCTTCCCGGCGCCCTTGCCCGCAACGAATCCTTAAAATTCATCTGCAAAGACGTCACGCTCACGGTCGAAAGCACCGAGAACCCTTGGCTCAACGCCTGTACAAAGGGAGAGAAGCTCGTGTGGCCCATCGCCCATGGAGACGGCCGTTATATCGTTGACGCCGATCAGAGGGGAACTCTAGCAACCAATGGGCAGATTCTCCTCCGCTACGAAGATAACCCGAATGGCAGCATCGATAAAATCGCAGGCGTGTGTAATGAAAAGAAAAATGTTTTCGGATTCATGCCCCACCCGGAACGCGCGAGTGATTTAAGAAGCCGGGATGGCATGAAGCTTTGGAAATCGATTCTGACTACTCTTAGAGGGGCAACGGCATGAAAATCGCCGACACGCAAATTGCGACCCTCGAAATGGCAAGATCCTTAGGGCTCTACACCGAAGAGTACCAACACATTTGCCGAAAGCTAGAAAGAGCCCCAACCTATGCGGAGCTCGGAGTCTTTTCCGCGATGTACAGTGAGCATTGCAGCTATAAATCCTCACGACCGTACTTGAAACGGTTTCCGACGACTGGAAAAAGAGTTTTGCAGGGGCCGGGAGAAAACGCCGGCATTTTAGATATCGGAGACGGATGGGCCATTGCATTCAAGATGGAAAGCCACAACCACCCATCATTCATTGAGCCCTACCAAGGGGCGGCTACTGGTGTCGGTGGGATCTTAAGAGATATTTTCACAATGGGGGCGCGCCCTATCGCCTCGATGAACGCGCTTTGTTTTGGCGGAAAGGAATTTCAGCGCACGCCCGCCCTTGTGAAAGGGGTCGTAAAGGGAATCGGCGATTATGGTAATTGCGTAGGCGTTCCCACTGTTGCGGGGCAGACCTTCTTTCACAGCAGCTACAATCAGAATATCTTGGTCAATGCATTCACCTTAGGCCTCGTTCGCCATGATGGGATTTATCGTGGGTATGCCAAAGGAATTGGAAACCCCGTCGTTTATGTCGGGGCGAAGACGGGAAGAGACGGCGTCCATGGCGCGACCATGGCGTCTAAGGAATTTTCCACCGACAAAGAGCTCGAAAGACCCACTGTACAAGTGGGAGATCCTTTCACCGAAAAATTGCTTTTGGAAGCAACGCTAGAGACGATGCGAGCGGGCCTTATCGTCGGAATTCAGGATATGGGCGCTGCCGGCATCACCTCTTCGAGCTTTGAAATGGCTTATCGTGCTAAGACGGGACTAGAGGTAGATCTCGATCGCATTCCCATGCGAGAGACAGGAATGTCCGCGTACGAGCTGCTTCTTTCCGAATCCCAAGAACGGATGCTTCTCGTTACCGAAGATAAGCACCTAGAGAAGCTCCAAGCGATTTTTGAAAAATGGGATCTCCATGCGGAAGTAATTGGCCGGGTGGTAGAGGGAAATCGAGTGAAGATGACGAAGGATTCGGAAGTCGTCGTTGATCTTCCGGTCGATCTCGTCGCCGATTGTCCCTTACCCGAACGCCCCAAGTTAACTCCCTCGGATTTAAAACAACGCTGGTTCATGGATAGAAACCGCATGCTTTCCGCTACCCTGGAGTCCAAATTCCAGGCGATTTTCGAAGACATTAACTTCGCCGATCCCACCCCTCTCGTACGCCAGTACGATTCCATGGTCGGTAACCGCACAACGGGCGGAACATTTGACGACGCCGCGGTCTTGCGCCTTCGAGATATTGAGAATAGGAATCTGCGTTTGGCGCTCACGGTCGACTGCAATCCTCGCGTCTCCTGGCTTCACCCACGGGAAGGGGGAAGAAGGGCTGTCGCGGAAGCTGCGATCAATTTAGCGGTCCGAGGGGCAGAGGCCATTGGCATCACCGATTGCCTGAACTTCGGAAATCCCGAAAACCCGGAAGTGATTTGGCAGTTCGAAGAGACCGTTGAGGGGATCACGGAAACATGCAACGCTCTTAAAATTCCGGTTATTTCGGGGAACGTCAGCTTTTACAACGACACCGACGGAAAGCCCATTTACCCCACACCCCTTATCGGCATGGCGGGCCTTATCGACGATAAAGAGCCCCTCGCGAAATCCACTTTTTATAACACTGAACTGGAGCTCGCTTTGATTGGGCCGCGTGAAGCAGGACTAGGCGGAAGTGTTCTCGCGGCACAGTGGTTCAAACGCGATTGCGGAAAGCCAGATGACACGGACTTACCCGCACTCGAAAGGACCCTGCGGTTTTGCCAACGTCTGCGTAAGAAAAAGCTAGAGTATGCGTTACATGATATTTCAGACGGAGGCTTAGTCTTGTGTGCCCTGGAAATGGCTTTTCATTCGGGCATAAATTGTATGGGCCTTCAGATCCAGCTTCCACCCGAGACAGATAGCGATCGCTTTCTTTTCGGCGAGACGATCCCACGACTCTTGATTGCTTACGATTACGTCGAACGAACCGACATCGAAAGCCTTGCGAGCCAGGCGGGTGCGCAATTTACCGTCGTAGGGCAGACCAACGACCAAAGCGAGTTTAGTATTACTCAAGGCGGAGGCAAGATCCTAACCGCCAAAATGCCCGACCTTTTCGCGCGCTGGCGCGATCGCTGGGCCGGAATGTTTGAATAATGTGCGCCATATTTGGAATTACGGGAGATGAAGAGGCGGCCCATCTCACTTACTTGGGCCTGCATGCGCTTCAACACCGCGGCCAAGAAGGGGCCGGCATCGTTTCGACGAATGGCGGAGGACAGCCTCACGAACACCGTCGGAAAGGCTTAGTCGGAGAGGTGTTTCACAGTGGGAACCTTTCGAAACTAAAAGGCAGAGCGGCTATCGGCCACACCCGCTATTCGACGACCGGCGGGAATATCTCTGCAAACCTGCAGCCCATGCTGATGAAAAGCTCCTTGGGCTGGCTTGCAATCGCTCACAATGGAAATCTCACGAATGCCAAAACGATCAGCCGCGCATTAGAGGCAGAAGGGTCCATCTTCCAATCGACAAGTGATACGGAAGTAATCATTCACCTCATTGCGCGCGCGAAACAAAAGGATCTTCCGACCGCTCTTGTTACAGCGTTGAAACAAGTGGAAGGCGCCTATTCGCTCCTTGTCTTAAATCAAGAGTGTCTTATCGCTGCGCGCGATCCCTATGGGTTTAGACCGCTGGTGATGGGAGAGCTTCGAGGAAATCCCGTTTTTGCGAGTGAAACAACGGCATTTGATCTGATTGGCGCCAAATACTTGAGAGAGGTCGAACCGGGTGAGGTGATTGTCTCTCCTCATAAATCGCCCATGGCGTTCAGCACAATGCGACCTTTTGAAAGAAAGGCGCGCAAGCGTTGCGTGTTTGAATATATCTATCTTGCTCGTCCAGATAGCCTTCTCTACGGAGAGAGCGTGCACGAGATGCGAAAAAAACTGGGACGCCAGCTCGCGAAGGAGCATCCGGCGAAAGGTGCCGACCTCGTTATCCCAGTTCCCGACTCGGGCGTCCCCGCCGCCATCGGGTTTGCCGAACAATCTGGTGTTCCGTTCGACATGGCCATCATTCGAAGCCATTACATCGGAAGAACTTTTATCGAGCCCAAGCAATCGATCCGAGACTTCGGCGTAAAACTTAAACTAAATCCCATCAATCACCTGATCAAAGGGAAAAGTGTCGTCATTGTCGACGATAGTTTAGTTCGAGGCACCACTTCAAGAAAGCTCGTAAAGCACTTGAAAGACGCAGGCGCGAAAGAGATTCACATGCGAATCTCCGCTCCCCCCACGACACATTCTTGTTTTTATGGGGTAGACACCCCGACAAAAAAAGAGCTTTTAGCCTCTTCCCATTCCATCGCTCAGATAAAAGATTTCATCGGGGCAGATTCGTTAGGTTACTTGAGTCTCGATGGCCTTGTTCAAGCGGCAAGCGAAACAGCAGGTGAGGGCTACTGCCACGCCTGCTTCTCCGGGCAATACCCTGTTCCTATCGCAGACTGACTTTGTTCCCATGATTGCCCTTAGAAGTGCCAAGCGACGATTCCTTGAGCTGCTCCATTGGCAGATAGGCCTCCGCCATCATCCAAGTTTGCAACGTGGACAAGGAACCCCCGGTCGCTATCTTTCCCAATTTATTCTGGGCATTGAATGGCAGCTCAAGGTATTTTGCCGAAACCGCGCCAGCATAGCAGGCTGAATTGGGATCGCGGTCACTAGCAAAACCATAAACCGGACTTCCAGAATCGCCTGGGAAAATTCCAGCGCCATAGTTGTAAGAGCCCATGACATTGACACCTTGGAAATTGGATTTTGCAAGATCGAAAGTCTCAGCCACGACCATACGTTTTGTCGGATCATTTTCACTGATATTCGACATATTCGCCACGAGCACCGACCCGGGCCCCACTTGGCTCACCGGACATACCGGAATGCTATTGATCGCGATTGCGCAGGGGATATCCATCAGCATCACGGAGAAATCATCCGAAGCGCCAAGACCCGGTTGCCTCAAGACATGGCGGTGCTTTTCATCCACTAAGCCGATGCCCTCGACGACGATTTCGTCCGTATCCCACTCAGGCGGCAGACAATGATCGGCTGTTGCGTAAATGGCTCTCTTAAGACCTTGAGCATTGCACTGGGTGGTCGGACCCACAAATCCGCCGTTACAACTCCCCTTAGAATTGGGACTGCTATGCCGAGTCATATTCATTCTGTGGCTGCGAAATTTTTGTGCGAGCGCCGGATTTCTCATGGCAAGGGCCGTTTGCAAACGCGGGTCATCCCTCAATTCCGGAGCGGTCATTGGGAGTGCACCACCTCCATTCGAAATGAACGGTGAAGCCTGTCCGGGCTCCCCTCGCGGAATCCTACCCTGAAAATGTTGATTCAACTGATCGAGAGTCAACTCAGGCTGACGGTGACTCCGGAGAGCAAAATTGATGTCTTGGAGGAGATCCCTAAGCTCCGGCATGCCGCCCGGGTTTTCCATTTGCTGGTATTCCACCAAGCGCCCCGCAGCTCCTTTCAATTCCTCTGCCGATAAGGGAAGAACGGCTAAGGGATTATCCATGAGGCTAAGAATCTGTGCGGCTGTTAAAGGCCCTTGAATAGGCGATTTCGGATGCAGGCGGTTGTATTCTTTGCGAAGCTTGCTCATATCTTCTTCAGAAAGTGGCGGGATTGTTTCCGGGTGCATTCCGGAAAGGGCCTCGCGGGCAAGGCTTCTATCCGTGGGATCTCCCCCACGCCTTCGGCCGTTCTCTTTGCGCAAGATAATCATCAAATCTCTTAGCTGCTCGTCGGTCAGTGCCGGCTCCACTTTGCCATTTCTATTTTCCGCCAAAAAGCCCGCAATCTCCTTTGCGGTCGGTGGTTTTTTTGCATTCGGTCCGAGAATTCGTCGTCCTAACGGATGAGACATCAATTCTTGAATGGTAATTTCTTCCCCTATGCTTCTGAGCCGATTGACTTCGTACTCAGCCATTAGATCAGGCAAAGCGCGGAACTGAGGACTCTGAAGGTTTCTTCGCGCATCGAGATAATCTTGAGCCGCGTCGGGCAATGTTGTTGGACCCGCAAACGCCGTGATTGAAAGTAGTAGTGCTGTAAAAATAGAACGTTTCATCCCATCCCCCTAACAACTCCCCGCACAGGAAGAAACGTACCGGTGTGAACTCCCTCTTAAGGTGCAACAGAGATGCCACGACGTGACAATCCTAGAATACTGCTCTTTCTAAAGCATTTCGGAGAGTTCTCTCGTCGCAAAAGGCCCCTGTATACTACTTGTGGCTGTCTAGCGGTTGATCTAAAATTAAGCCTTCTAACAATTCTTCCCTACATCGAGGAGACCCAATGATTCGAAGATTCTGGCTACTTGCCATTTTTCTCTTATGGGTCCCGAGTGCCCATGCTGGGGCTCCCGCTCGACTCGCGGTCATGCTGAAAGAAAAAATGAGCTGCCGGGAAGTGAAGCGGCTTCTTCGAATCGAGCGCCTTTTTATCCAATGCGACGCCAAACAGCCGATGGCTCGCAATTGGACCGCCCATTATTTCGGAAAAGAGTCCCTGCCTGAGGTTCTTCGTGAATTATCCTTGTATGAAAAGGTCGAGCGCGCAGAGCTTGGAACCTAATCCCTAAACTCAGCCGTTCAAGCCTTCCCGAAGACTTCGAACTGCTCCACGTGGAAAGCGGGATCTATCTTAATATGGATGGTTTTCGTAAACCGTTCCTCCAGCTTCTTCACGTGATCTTTCTCTTCCTTGGTCATCCTTCCAACAACCTGCGAATTGGCGAAGACCACGATGTTCGGCATGCTGGAAAGCGCTTCCTTTTCGATTTCTCGAAAAATCTCAAAGCAAACCGTGCGCTTGCTCTTGTGATAGCCGCGTCCCTCGCAATAGCCACAAGCCTCTGTTAAGTAGCGCACTAAATCTTCATGCGTACGCTTACGAGTCATTTCCACAAGACCCAAATCCGAAATTTTTAGGATGTTGGTCTTGGCCTTGTCCTCGACGAGAGCTTCTTGCAGGGCTCGGAACACTTTCTCCCGGTTCTCCGGCTGCTCCATATCGATGAGATCGATGATGATAATGCCACCGACGTTTCGCACGCGAAGTTGGTAGGAAATCTCTTTGACCGCCTCTAGGTTGGTCTTCAGGATCGTCTCTTCCAAGCTCTTCGATCCGACATAGCGGCCCGTATTTACATCGACTGCTGTCAGAGCCTCGGACTGATCAATCAATAAATACCCACCCGATTTCAGCCAGACTTTCTTGCCCAGCGCCCGAGATATCTCCGCTTCGATGCCGTAGTGTTCAAAAAGCTGCGAAGGCCCGCGAAATAACTTCACCCGCCCTTTGAGGCGCGGCATGAACCGACCGATGAAATCTTGAATTCTCTCGAACTCTTCAGGATCATCGATCACGAAGGAATCCACTTCGTCCGTGAAAAAATCCCGCACCGCCCGCATAGAAAGCGAAAGGTCCTCATGGATCAAAGCCGGTGCTCGCTTGCGGTTCGAGTCGTTCTTTACCTTATCCCAAAGATCGATCAAGTAGTCCGCATCCGCCTTGAGATCGCGAAGGCTCTTGCCCTCCGCAACTGTACGAATGATAAAGCCCATCTCTTTGGGGCGAATCTTTTTCACAAAAAGATCTCGAAGCCTCCGACGCTCTCTATCGCTTTCGATGCGGCGGGAAATTCCGAGATGCTTCACCGTCGGCATGAGAACTAGATTTCTTCCTGGAAGACTAATGTGGGTCGTAAGACGAGCGCCCTTGGTACCAATGGGA
>JAHFAF010000533.1 GCA_023250715.1 Pseudobdellovibrionaceae bacterium
TGCGAAAAAAGCGGGTAGGAACATTACGCGCACCAGGTCCTCTAGACGGGAAGTCAGATCATGTGCCACCCGACTACTCGAGGGAGTAATCGCGCCCAACATGAACGCTCCAAAGATTGCGTGAATTCCGATGAGCTCCGTCGCAAGCGCGGAAAGAAGAAGGGTCACGAGAATAATCGCCATGCCTCCCTCGGTAACTCTCTCGAAAGTTTCAAGAAGTGGGATGAGTCGCGCTACCAAAGGCCTGGCGAGAAAGAACATCACCAAGATATAAAGAACGGTGAGACCAAGCGTTGCCATGGCACTTCCAAAAGAAGCGGTCACGACACTTACGACCATCGCGAGCAGACACCAGGCAGTGACATCGTCCACTGCGGCACAAGTCAGGGCAATGGTTCCCAAGCGAGATTTCTGCATTTTTCGATCGGTTAAGATGCGAGCCAACACTGGAAAGGCCGTAACCGACATCGAAACACCGAGAAAAAGAGCAAAGGAAGTGAAACGCACTCCGACCAGAGTAATTTTCGGGTAAAGATAGAGCGCTAGAGTCGCCCCCAAGATAAAGGGAAGCACAATGCTTGCATGCGAGATGGCAAGCGTTGCGTGGCCGCTACGACGCAAGACTTTAAGATCCAACTCCAGGCCAATAATAAACATATAAAGAATTACGCCCAGCTGGGAAATGATGGCCAAAAAGGGTGCAGCTGTTTCGGGCAAGAGATAGGCTTGAACCCCGGGGAGAAGCTTTCCCAAGAAGGAAGGTCCCAAAAGAATCCCTCCCAATACCTCTCCGATTACGGCAGGCTGGTGAAGAAATTTGAAAATCGCCCCTAACATCCTCGCGGTCACAATCACCACTGCAAGCGCAAGCAGCACATGCAAAAGGGCATTCATTTTAGGATGCGGGTTCTCCGCTGCTAGTATGGCGGGGGAAACACTCATGGCAGCCGGCAGCTCTTCCCCGAGGTGGCGAATCACCAGAAAAATGCATACCGCTCCGACCAACATGAAGAAGTAGATACCGAACGTCAGGAATCGGTTTCCCACGGATAAGTGATAGCCGGGCATAAGTGCAGTTTAAACATACGCACTTGCCGGTGTCTCGTTCTGTCTTTAGGCTTTGAAGAATGTACTTTTATCGAGGATTCCTACTGGGGGCGCTCCTCTTGAGCGCTGTCTCATGGGCCGACTGCGCGCAAAACACCTCCCACTTTTTGAATGGTCTGCAATTAGGCGTTCACCTCGAAAGCCTCGTAGCAAACCAGCTCCCCGATTTCAATTTAGGTCTTCCCCTCTATGGAGTCAGCGTTGGGGCCCCAATTTGGAATGAGCTAGTGGTGGGGGAAGCGGTTCACGGGAATGTGGAGGATCTTTCCTTATTCCGTTTTGAAATCGCACTTCGTCACATTTTTTATACTCCGTACTTTATTCCCTTCGTGCAGATGGGAGGAATTCATCTCAAATACAGCCGCCCAGGCGGGAGCCACGCGTATTTCGGCCCCGCGTTCGCCGTAGGCGTCTCTCTTCCCATGGACGAGACTTTTACTCTTCACTTTCTTTCCAAGTATTCTTATCCGACTCGAGCGCTCTTCAGCATCGGCGGAGGGTTTACAGTATTACTGTAAATGAGAAGAATGAGTGGAACTTCAAACGATTATGCCAGAGGCCCAATTCAGAACCGCTTCGCCAATTCGGTAGGCATTTGAAATCTCTTCCGGAAGGTAAACATATTTCCCTTCTTCATAGCGACGAATAGAGGCAAACTCGGTGAAGGCAACAAGCGCCTTAGACTCTGGCGGGGTGGAAATTTGGTTCGGTAACATTGCCAGTAGCGCTCCGAGATCGTGTGTGAGTGGAACCGGCAGCCCGTGATGACAAATCACCGCCTTGAACGCCTTTTCGAGAGACTGCTGAATGAGAAAAAAGGTATTTTCCGTTCGGCCCCCAGGGTGATCGACCAATACTTTAGCAGTCCTTAAATCCCCCTGTGCAACCCGAAGAAGCTCCTTGGCATATTCCTTTGTAAATTGCTTTTGAAAGGGCGTCATGGACGAGTTCCGTAAATGATTCTTCCTTCATGGGCCGCCACAAAGTACACCCCGCCAATCTCGCTCTTACTGCGATAGGTCGCCAAATCCACGCATAAAATATCCATTGGCCAAAGCGCTGTACGACGAAGCGAGTGAACTTCTCGCCTGGCGAGATTGCAATGCTCTTCCGTATCAAACACCATTACGATATCGAGATCGGAGGCCTCAGACATTTCGCTCGTTGCGGCACTGCCGAATAGAACGATGGCCGTCAAGCCCGCCACGCCAGAGAGATCCGTGAGCACGTTTTCCACAAGGCCCTGCACCTCTTCCGGCGTAAGTTTTCTTGCGGTCAATCGGGCCAACGTCATCAAAAGGAGTTCAACATAGTCGGGCAATACAGTCCACGGGGAAAGAAACACAATCTACCCAGTTCCCGAACCTCATTATTGACATCCTGCGCCGACGCTTATACCGACAGAGAGAACGTTATTCATGAGGAGGGGATTTTGAGACATTTCGCGATTGTTCTACTTGGTTGGCCTTTGCTTACCCACGCAACGGAAAATACAAATTATAAGATTCGGGTTAACTGGGAGGATTCAAAGACACTGAA
>JAHFAF010000534.1 GCA_023250715.1 Pseudobdellovibrionaceae bacterium
GGTAGCGATCGTGATTGGAAGCGATTCCGATTTCAATGTCATGAAAGCGGCGGGAGAGGCGCTCAAAAAATTGGGGGTGGAATTCGAAATTTCCGTTGTCTCCGCTCACCGGACTCCAGAAGCAATGGCGGAATTTGCGAGCAAGGCTCGCGGGCGAGGGATCCGCGTGATTATCGCAGGAGCTGGTGGAGCGGCCCATTTGCCCGGGATGGTGGCTGCTTATACGGAATTGCCCGTAATTGGAGTCCCCGTTCCCGTGGGTGCATTGCAGGGGGAAGATGCTCTACTTTCCATCGTACAAATGCCAAAGGGAGTTCCCGTTGCGACGGTCGCTATCGGAAATGCCTGGAATGCAGGAGTTCTCGCAGCGCAAATTCTCGGCGTTAAAGAAGAAAAAGTTCTCGATAAGATCCGCGAATACAAGAATGAGCTCAAATCAGTCGTGGCACAGATGAAGCTCGATACCAGCGGCTTGAAATAATTCCATAGGGTTTGGCGAATAGGGAACCATCCATACAGGGCATTTCGCCCAGTGTTTCAAAGTCTCAAAATTTCCGAAGTCTTCCGTGCCTTGATTTAAGAGGATACCGAGAACGGGGATCTCTTTTTCACGACAAGCTTCTAAGGAAAGAAGCGTGTGATTGATTGCTCCTAAGCGATCTTTTGCCACCAGGAGCACGGGAAGTTTCCATTCGACTATTAAATCAATCTGAAGGACGTCATCGGAAAAGGGAACGAGTAGCCCGCCTGCCCCTTCTACGATCAGGTTCGAGAAGTCAGGAAGATTTAAGTTTGCTCTCTCGATTTGTTTTCCCTCTCGTTTCGCCGCCAAGTGGGGAGATAGGCCAGCAGAGAAAGAATAGGCGTTCGAGAGAATTTGTTCTCTTGTCACTCCACTGAGCTCGATTACCGTTTCGGAATCATTGTCAGGGCCTGTTTGAATCGGTTTCCAATAGCGGTAGGTGGGCCCCAGGCTCCTGAGTAGACTTGCCGCTGCCATGGTCTTTCCCACGCCGGTATCGGTTCCTGAAATGAAGAGCCTCACGCCGAAGCTCGTCTTAGCCTATCGTTGATGGCTTTTCCGAGCCCCCACTCCGGCGCAAAGCGAATTTCAATTTCGGTGAGATTCTTTTCATCAAGTCGGCGCAGGGCCGCGTACAGATTCGCGGCCGCTTCTTGAAAGCTCTCGCGGCGAGAAAGAATTTCGCATTCGGCAAAGGAATCCTCGTCCGGCTGAGTCGTGAAAGCAAGAAGCCCTGCCCGTGAGGGAATTGTTGCCTTTTTGCTCAGGCGCGCTCGCGGGGCGTAGTGTTTAGCCAGCATCCCTGGTGCTTGCGGAAGTGAGTTTGCCTCGGGAATTTCTAGGCGCTGGCACAAAGCTTCTTCGATCGCTTCTTGGGGTATTCCTCCCGAGCGCAAGAGTAAGGGTTTTTCTGATCCGAAGCTCACGATCGTAGACTCAAGCCCCACCTCGCAGGGCCCTCCGTCTAAATAATACGCCACACGATCACCCAAGGACCGTTGGGCGTGATCGAGAGTTGTGGGGCTCACTTCCGAAAAACGATTCGCGCTTGGCGCTGCTACGGGGACGCCCGCAAGTCTCAAAAATTCCAAGGCAATAGGATGCCGGGGCACGCGCACAGCAACTGTCGCAAGGCCCGCGCAGACGATGTCGGGAAGACAAACGGATTTGGGAAGGACGAGTGTCAGCGGGCCGGGCCAAAATCGCTCGGCCAATTTTTCGGCGAGCGCAGGAAAGGCCGAAACAAGCGGGGGGACTTGATTCACTTCCGCCACGTGGACGATGAGAGGATTAAATAAGGGGCGTCCCTTTACCTCAAAAACCTTTGCTACGGCCATCTTATCTAGAGCATTGGCGCCGAGCCCGTACACAGTTTCCGTGGGAAATACGACGAGCTCGCCTAATTGAACCGCGCGGCTTGCGGAGAAGGAATCGGAGACGACCATTCCAGAGCTATTAACAAATTCGAGGAGTTGCCTCAAGGAGTGGTTAAATGGGTTTTAAGTGCTTCTATTTTCAGGTGAATGAGTGGGGACGCTAGATCGTGGTGGAAGCGCGCCCAGAAGGCCTGCGCCTTATCCAGGTAGCTTTGAATGCGATCTTTTTCTTGGCCGTCGCGTGCGGAAGTCTCCAGCGTGACTAAGTCCGACCCGAGAATGACTCGGAAAGAAAGGCCAGAGGCAGCCAACTCCTCTTCCGCCTTTGAAATCTCAAGTCCCTTGTCTTGAAACAACTTCGTTTCCTTTTCGCTCGTAACAATGCCGCCGTACCCATTTTTGTCTAGGGAAAGAATCGATTGAGACAGTTCGCTCATCTTGGCGATACTGTTCTGTTCCCTTTGCACTAGATTTGCCGACGTATGGAAGCCAAAAACATCACGCAACGTTTGAGACCGTCGAACGTAGGTCTCCAATGCCCGCATCCGTCCCGAGCGGGTCAAAAAGGGGCGCTCCATTTCCGCCTGGCGGAGGCTTGCGGAATCGAAGCCGTCGTCGGAGGTGAATCTCAATCCCTGGTTTTTGCAGTCTGTCTCTGCCATCTGTAGCTGCACACCATCCGGCGATTGTGAAGGCTCAAGGAGATACATCTGCTCAAGCGAGTCGCGCCC
>JAHFAF010000535.1 GCA_023250715.1 Pseudobdellovibrionaceae bacterium
TCCTGGGGAAGGACTTTTGCAACTTTTGGATCGGCCTTCAAGAGATTTAGGAACGGGGTTTTCTGATCCAGGGCAGCGAGGGAATTTTTCTGAACGATTTCATAGGCTTCATCTCTACTCAAACCTTTATGAATCAAAGCAAGGAGAACCTTCTGGGAGTAAATTACTCCCTGGAGCTGGTCAAGATTGGCCTGCATTTTTTCAGGGAAAATCTCGAGATGAGTCAAAAGCTCTTCCAGCCGGTGGAGCATGAAATCGGCAAGAATGTTGGCGTCCGGAGCGATAACCCGTTCGACTGAGGAGTGGCTGATGTCCCGCTCATGCCAAAGAGCGCAGTTTTCGAGAGCCGGGATAATCATCCCTCTCAAGAGGCGGGCAAGTCCTGTGAGATTCTCAGCACTGATGGGGTTTCTCTTATGGGGCATTGCGGAAGATCCCTTTTGCTTTTTTCCAAAGCCTTCTTGGACCTCTCCCACTTCAGTTCGTTGCAAGTGTCGAAGCTCCACCGCAATCGTTTCAATCGCAGAACCAAGGATCGCTAGCGCGGAGAAATAGCTCGCGTAACGATCGCGTGCGATCACCTGTGTGGAAAGAGAATCCACCTCGAGGCCCATGCTAGCGCAAACGTGTTTCTCGACTTCCGGCGGAACGTGCGCATAGTTTCCGACAGCGCCTGAAATTTTACCCACGGAAATTTCTATTTTTGCGAGCTCGATTCGATGCCGTGCTCTTTTGAGTAAGTCATGCCATAGAAGCCACTTCGTTCCGAAGGTAATCGGTTCTGCGTGAATGCCGTGCGTGCGCCCGATCATGGGAATATTTTTATCGCGAAGGGCTCGATCTTTCGTAAGGGAGAGACAATTGTTCAAGCCCTGAAGAATGATTTCGGCGGATTTTTTTAAGCGAAGGCTCAACGCCGTGTCGAGCACATCACTGCTCGTCATTCCCATATGCAGATAGCGCCCGGCTTCCCCGATATGGCGCTGTACTTCGGAAACAAAGGCGGCGACGTCATGTTTCGTTTCGCGCTCGAGTTCAACCACTTTTTGAGTCTCGAAATTCGCCTTTGTGCGAATCTCTTCCATCGCCTCTTTGGGAATTTTTCCGAGCTTCGCCCAGCCCTCGCATGCGAGCACTTCCACGTCGAGCCAGGTGCGAAATTGGGCTTCCTCCGACCAAATATTTGCCATTTCAGGCCGGCTGTACCGGTGAATCATGGCTTCTCCTGTGCACGCTCGGTCAACTGAACTAAGGTATCGAGAATTATTTCGCTCGCCAGATCGGCGGCATATTGCATCTTGAGTCCGAAATCGGCGGCCGTGAAATAGCGGATGTAGCCGTCCCTATCCACGTACCAACTGCCCAAGACCCGGCTCAAGCGCATTTGCGGAACAGAGAGTGTGGGATAGGTGTAACCCGGCGGTGGAGGAGTTGCGGAAAATTTTAGATGGAAATAATTTTCGTCTTTCTTGAATTCGTTCTTAATGTAGTAACTGGCGGCAGTCGGAATTCCCAAAAAGACCGGCCCGCTGATCGCGACAAATGCCTCAAAGGGAGACTCCGTCGCAATTTCAATCGGTTTTTTCGTTGTGCCGTCGTATCCGATAAATTCCAAAAGAGCGTGAAAGCCCCCGGTCTTTTTAGGGTACTGACGCATATCCAGGAGCGATTGGCTGAGCTTTTCGAAAGATTTCCCGGTATCGAGCTGACAAGATCCATCGGAAACATACCAAACTTCGGTGTGGGTTACCTTCTTGATGACGATGGGCTCGCCTTGAGGTCGTACGGCGCACTCTCCGCAGCGGGCCATCCATTTAAGGAGCACCGGACGAGGGGCTCCGTCCTTCTTTGCTTTATCTAGCTCGTATCGACAGTCTATGTCTTCGGCGCGTCTTGCAAAGAAGTCGTGCGAGGTAAGGCCACCTGTCAGTACCTTGTCCAGCCCGGGTTCCGGGATGACAGGCTGCGCAGGTTCCGCCGCTAAAAGTGGGAACAGTAGAAGGAACATTAGAAAAAGGGGGGCTAGTATCATGAGGCCAACAAAATAGAGCGAAGAGAGGGCTTTTTCAAGGGCCTCAAATAAGGCTAGAGTATTACCCGTGAAAGCCTATCGGGGACACCTCTTCCACGCACTTTCCGACGAGAAAAGTGAGTATTTCGAGGACGGCCTTTTGCTGGTTCGTCCCACCGGCAGAGTGGAGGCGGTAGGTCCCGCTGAATCTCTTCTATCGCAGCTTCCCTCGGGAAATCCGGTGGAGCATTTTCCCGATTGCCTCATCCTTCCGGGCTTTATCGACGTGCACACTCATTATTCCCAAGTGGATGTTATTGCCTCTCCCGCGCGCGATACTTTGCAGTGGCTCGAGCGCCACACTTTCCCCGCGGAGGCGAAATTTTCATCGGTTGAGCACTCTCGGGAAGTCGCTAGTTTTTTTCTGAGAGAATTACTGAAGAATGGGACGACTTCAGCGCTTGCCTTTGCCACGGTTCATCCGAATTCGGTCGACGCGTTTTTCGAAGAAGCTGAGCGTCGCGGGCTTCGTGCTGCTACCGGGAAGGTAATGATGGATCGCAATGCGCCTTCGGGCCTTTGTGATGATGTCGCAACATCGGTGACGGACACGCGCGC
>JAHFAF010000016.1 GCA_023250715.1 Pseudobdellovibrionaceae bacterium
AAATGCTTTGCGTGTGTAGTGCATGACGGACGCGAAATCGTAGTTTCCCACGCCATCGGCTTCCGTTGGGAGAAGATCGAATTGATCCTCGTAGCCCGGCAAAACGTTAGCAAAAAGAACGCGGATAAAATCATCTCTATCCGGACGGCTCTGTTCGTGCCAGAAACCTAGGGCGTGCAGGGACTCGTGCTCGATCACGCTACGATTTACGCAATCCAAAGTGGAGGCGATACTGATTTCAATCTCCTGCTTGCCCCCTGCAAGGCCCACATAGGAAAGCCCGCAATAGTCCTCGGTATCCACTCCGATGTAGGCGACGTAATCCGATTGATTGGTTCTTGGAACAAAAGTGACTCCGGATCGAGCATGCAGATCATCTAGGGAATCTTTTACGGAATCTTTGAAGCTTGCATTTCCTTCTACGGTGTAGGGGATTGTATTTCCAGGCCAATAGTAATCGCGATAAGAATTGGAAAGGGAGGTGGCGAATCTTCCCGAGTCTTTCATTGCACGTTTCGCTTCGGCGGCAAGAACGCTGCGATCGAGCTTGATGTCCCCCTGATAAACGGGCTTCGGTCCGTCCGCCCCGTCTTTCACTTCATAACAGGCTCGATGGTTCGAAAAATTTGGGCCTGAAATGTAGGTGCAGGATTTGGTTTCTGATCCAGGATTCTGTCCGGTGCCCCCGCCAGGAGCATTATTTTTCGAACAGGACGCGAGTAGGCAAAGTAGTGCTAGACAAAGTTGCGAGACCTTCAAGATGACACCCCCGAAATGTGGAACCCCGTCTCTTGGTATCGCAAACTTGATACCAAGTTGGGGAAGGCGGGGGCCTCGACATAACTCATTAACTTTATGAACTAACATGTATTCATGAAGATCGTTTCGATCGTGAAAATTGGCTTCAAAGGTTAGATTTAGAATGAAGGAAGCTCATTCTCGGAGAGGAATTAAGGGTTTAGCGGTGTCTATTTATTCTTCAGTCTCACAGGCATGACTTCTGTTTATCAGACGGCGATTCTCACTGAAAAGGGGCAAGATAGCTCCCGCGTTAGAGTCTTTGACCTAACCCATGGACATCATATAAATTGATCGGCTTATAGGAGAGATGTCCGAGTGGTTGAAGGAGCACGCCTGGAACGCGTGTAGGGGGGAAACTCCCTCGAGAGTTCGAATCTCTCTCTCTCCGCCATTTCTTTTTCTAACTGACACCCAACGCAAGCCTCCGAAAGGAGGAGGCGGTGGAGTTCGACCAATACCCCCCGACCCCATGTAGCACACTGTATTTGACCGACGCCCCGGGAAATCTGCATCCCGAGGTTATCTTATTGGGTGTCGGCCCAAGAATCTCAAAACCTCTACCATCTTTGTATCGAGTCCATCGAGACCGATCCGGATGCGGCTCCAATCACCAGGCCAGAACTCTACCACCTCCTCCTGCTGCTGCTCCCGTCTCAACCCGATCCGGTGGAAGCAAATGAGTGATAGAAAACTCAAACTTGCTCCTTACTTCCGGGTTTCAAGTCAGACTCAGAAAAATGAGGAAACCATTCACCGCCAGATCGAAAACTTCAATAATAATTGGGGACGTCTAAAAAGTGAGTACCAGATCCTCACTCGCTTTCCGTTTCTCGATCAAAAGCAGCCCGGCAATCGCTACTTCATCGATGAGGGCTACAACCTCGAAACATGGAATGAGGACTCTGCCTGCCACGATCTCATGAGCCGGTGCAAACGCGGCGAAGTGAATGCCATTTTTGTTTCGGAACTAGATCGTTTGTGCCGTTCTAGATCGGCTGAGTTACGGGGTCGCATCAAGGATATTCTTGAGGCCCGTGACGTAAAGGTCATCACCAAAACAGGCGAGGTTCCACCAGGAATCCTATTTGAACTTCTTTCTTCGGTAAGTGCTGAAGATAAACGAGCGATCATGCTCAAGTGTCAGGAAGGAAAAATCACCTGGTGTGAAAGAGAGGGGCGCCCTCCTTCCGGGAAGATTCCTTATGGCTATGATTGGGACCGCTTTACGCGAAAATGGACGGTTGTTCTCGAGGAGGTAACCGTCATTCGCTGCGCCCTTGGTCTTGTAATCGGTAAGGTGTTCGAAGATATGCCGAGTGAGATCGCGGCACTTGCAAGAGCTCACCCGTTAGGACTTCCCACCCCTGATGTTGTAAGAGCACTGAATATGGCCGGGTACAATATGAAGGCCTACTACCACAGAAATCACCTTCGCCGCTCGCTTGAAATCAACCCGACGGGAACCATGCGAAATGGATTTATCAGCGCAATCTTTCAAGACGATCGCTACCGTGGGAACTACGTCGTTTGGCTAAAAGAACCACGGCAGATTGGTCGTGAGGAATTCAAAGATTTAGCGCGAGAGATGAAAAGAAAAATAGTTATTAAGGTCCCTCGCATCATTGACAGCGATGACGATTGGAAGGAGCTCAAAGCACGTCGCCTCTCTCGAAAAGTCCATGCGAAACGAAACGTAAACCATCCCTATTTGCTTCGAGATCTCCTGGTCTGCTCGCTCTGCGGAATTAAACTCTCCGCTCGACCCAAGTGGGGAAGAAAACTGAGAAAGACCGACGGGAAATGGAGCGAATATGCCCCCACTCTCTACTACGTTTGCACGAGAAAACTCAAAGCCGACGGCTTTCGATGTTCCGCTACTCGATGCCATGCGGCTCCAAAGGCTGATGCTTTGGTTTGGAACGAAGTGGTGAAGCTTGTGCTTGACCCGGAATTGATCTCGGCCGCACAAGTCTCGACGACCAACCTGTCACCAGCCCCCTCCTTAGAAGGGCACGAAAGCGACTTAGAAGAGCTCGCGAAGAAGTGCAATGGCCTCAACCAAGAGCGCCAACGGCTAACGACCCTACTTGTGAAGGAACTCATCTCAGAATCCGATTTTGTTAAGGAACGCGAGCGAATTGAAGATGAGGTTCACTCAATGGAGAAACTTCAACGGACTATTCGGCGCCAAATCGAGGTTCTAAAGAAATCTCTATTGGAGGCTCCCGCAGTGGATCTAGACAAACTGAGGAATTCCATTTTCGATCGCCTTCAAGTTCTTACCTTTGACGAAAAACGGGAAGTAGTCACCACTCTCTTAGATCGGGCAACCCTTAGTCCGAGTGGCACCATTAGAATTTCACTCCGCCCCATGACGAAGCAGCCAATAGCCTCCCCTAGTTCTCCGGGGAGAAGATCCATCCCTCGCTCATAAGCGGTTGCTTTGGAAGGTAGACTTTGGGGAAGGTACCACGGACGATTCCGACAGTAGCGGCATAGCATAAACCTACAATTGCGCACACTACCGCGTCCGCATAATCGTCACGCGACATCACCGTAATATTGAGATCCTCGGGCAAATCGATCTCCAGGAAAGCTTTGCTTTCGCGAGCGCACGACGGGTATGCGTTCAATCTGCGGAAGATCATTGAGTAGATTGCCCCAATAAATTCTTGATTCGAGTTCAAGGCGTTTTCCGTCCCACGAAAAAAGCACCAACGCATCTTTGCTCTTCCGGCTGCACATCCACGGCCCTGCGTCCCATCCGAGCAAGAACACTTTTTTCATCGTTCTCGGTTCCATTGTTCATCCCGCTTAAACAATATGAAGTAGCAGGGGATGCCCGGTGGCGCGTCGATCAAGCTAATCGTGATCTTCGACTTCAGCTTAGGCACCAGAGTGCGTTCTAAAAAATACTTCCTCAACCAGAAGTCGGACTCTGTGTTTGCGACCCTACCTTGATGCTGGTAAATGATTAGCTCTTCCTTATTCGACAGACCATCAAGAAGGGAAAGCAACTCCAAGAGAGGCACATGGTCTTCAGTACAACCCCAATTGGGTTCAATCCCGGTATTGGGGTCTAAAAAGATTTGCAGATCCATTCTTGATTTTTTACCGCGGTGGGTTTCAAGGATGTCCCTAAGTTCATCGAAGTACTGCGTTCGAACCAAAAATTCGTAAGGGCGCCGATGCACGATACTTTCCCGTGTAACATCACTGACTATGAATCTTTCGAAAGCATCAAAAAAATACTCTCTCGTTTCTGTCGCCAGTTTGGTCACGCCAGATGGGGAGGAGTTATCTTCGCAAAAATCCGAAAACATTCCACTGTATAGGAGTGTCCGCTTGTTTACGGTTGTGCGAAGTTGATCCCAC
This sequence comes from Pseudobdellovibrionaceae bacterium, assembly GCA_023250715.1. GTDB lineage: Bacteria > Bdellovibrionota > FAC87 > UBA2466 > UBA2466 > JAHFAF01. Next base: position 4,177 of record JAHFAF010000016.1, read on the forward strand.
TTCCATTGATCTGCTCTGTCTCCAAGGAATTTAACTCTCATAAAACTATCGGCACAATCCCTTTGACCGTACGTCTGTCGACTTTCGCGGTGCCCAGATCCAACCTTCCTTTATGAATAGTTCTTTCTGCCTACTGTTGCGCGGTATTGCAGCGATACAGTTCCCAAAGTAGTAATCTCGCGCTGTAAGCGCGCAAATCCAAGCATCCCATTCATCTACCACTCTAAAAGCAATGGATTCTGGTTTTGCGAACAGGTTTCCAAATTTCCTTTTCCACTCTGAATAATGCGGCCGACCGAACCGAAACGCTTTGCTGCCAAGGTGTGAGGTCACGCTTGCTTTGGGATAGACCTCAATAATGCTTCTCATTTTCCTTTTAGAGAGAGACGGGGTCTTAAACGGTGAGGCGACGCTGAAGTTCCAACGGGCAATTAGGTGATGGATCAGTTCAGCGCCAACCATCGCTGTAACTCCCAAGCGATCCGTACTTACAGAGAGCGGGCCTTGGATATAAAGGTCCTTGATTGTCTTGAACACCGTCTTATTGATGAGAGTATCAGTTTCCCGGAAACGAAACTTCTCGCGACCTTCCCTGGTGCCCCATCCATAACTCTTACTCGAGAGAGTTGAGTGTTTGCCGATTGCGTTTACGAACGAGCGCGGCCACCCAAACGGGACATCAATTCCTACCACAACGGATACTTCTGGATTTTGTAATATACACTTAACCTGCTTGCTGTACTTTGTGGATAGATCTTCGAACGCCTGCTCCCAACTATCGCCGTGTAAGTTGAATAACATCGGTGACACTACCATCTTGAGTTTTCCGCGACTGTTTTGGCTGAGAACGCACACTCTTGTTTTGCTGGGGGAGGCAGCGAGATCAATTCCACAGAAAAATTGGATTTTGCTTTTTTTCGGCTTTGGGTTCATAGGGCTTAGGATCTACCAGATACCGTAATTTGCGGCAAGTACCAATGGTACTTGAACTATTACTTTTATAAAAACCGAGAATTTGCCTCAGGGGGTGAAATCCCCCGAAGCTCCCCCCTTCTTCGTGGTTATCTTATTAGGTTGCGAGCCAGCGCCCCCAAAAACCCGACGCGATGCGCATGGTTATCTTCTTAATGTGAACTTGATTGTTGGAAATAACCCATGAAAAAGGAGATCGTATGAAACCCTCGCAGACCAGAGACCTTTCGGTGAAAGAGGTCGCAAGCCAACTCGGCGTCAGCACCAAATTTGTCCGCCAGCTAATCAGCCACGGCGAACTCGTGGCCTATCGGCCCGGCGTGCGCAGCTACCGCGTTACCCAAGAGGCGATTGAACAGTATAAGGCAGCACGCTTGCACCAATTGCGTAATGAGCTGTTCGTCGCCGGCGGGGGCGAATAGTGGGAATGTCACATTTTAGTGTCGGAAGCTATTTCCCATTACTTCCATGAAAGTAGGCAAAAAAAACAAAAAATGTGACATATATAAGGCATAACCGGTAAACAAGGTTTACCTTTTTAGACGTCACATTTTTTGTTTTTTCCGACTCCATGTGCTAAAATCAACATTAGGCATCATCGCGAGGAGGGCAAATGTTCGCGAACAAAACGCCCGTCTCGGGCAAAGTCGAATTTGCGCACGCATTAAAGAAGGCAGTTCGCGGAGCGAGCGAGCACCAAAGGCGTGCTTTAAGCGCGCTGGAGCTAAATCTATCCAAAGCCTTTGCGATAAATACCAGCGACCTCCTCATTGTGGTGGATGCTCTCGAGGCACGTAGTCGCCTCAAGGCCGACTTGCTGGGGCGAGGCCGCACACCGGCCTATGTGCGCAATCAGCTTTCGACCCTCAATCAAGTTCTTCGAAATGCGAAGCCGGTCTCTGGTCCGGCTATGAAGACGTCCCCGTGGTTCAAACGCTTCGGAACGCTATTAAACGAGGGGAGTCCCCCCGGCGAAAAACGCGCGGTCGAATTTTTTCTGTGGTTCGCCAACGAAACGAAAATCACGCCGGATACTTTCGACCCAATGAAGCATTTTCCTGAATTCGGTGCGTTCCTCGAAGCCAGGACTGGGCTCTCCAAGTTTGGAAATTTGAGAAAATTTAAGAGGGACGTCAGAAGGCTATTGAGCCAAGCGGGGTACCTATTTCCCGCGGTGGTCACTGCCCCACCTCTTCCGAAGGCGATGGAGATAGCGATTGAGAAGCTGGGCTTTCATGCCACTAACAGCGCGCCTACCCAAACGACGCCAAAGGGGAAAAGAAAACTGTTCGCCGAGCTTGAGGGAAATACCAGCCCGATCAGGGACATTACATGGAGGGCAACCGCAAAGGATTTACGAAGGTATCTCGCATTTTTCCAGACTCGCAATCGAGAAACATTCGAAAAAATGACTCTCGCAGATTGGCTTACCATCGACCGCGTAAAAGAATTCTTCATCGACGCTCACGAGCGGGAAGCCTTCAGCGCCAAGACCGGAGAAACCTGGATCTCTCGACTCAATCGAGTCTACAAGTATGCCGTTGAACAAAAGCTGTTGGGTTTTGAAGAACGCGGCAGAGAAGACCAAAAGAGGTTCAGCGATGAAATTTGGTCTCTCACTCCCCATCTCAGAAAAAACTTTCGCGCCTCAACCACCCGCGATCGGATCGAGAGAAACGGCGGTATCCCACCCTGGGCAGAGCTTCACAAGAAATTCCAGGAACAATCCAAGATCGAGTTTAAGCTTTTAAAGAAAAAGAAAGTGCTATCGGAAAAACTAAGTAAAGAAGACAGATCCGAAGAAGCTAAAAAGATCGATCTTCAGATCGCCATTCGAACAGAGGAATACCTGATGGTGGCATTCCATCTGTATCTGGCATGCCGCAAGAGGGACATAACTCACACTATTTCCATAACTCATTTCAAGAAGCTCTCAAACGAGTTTTTTCACCTTCGCTATGCTCCTTCGAAGACGTCGGGCCGACCGAAACCTCCGTATGTGGACGTATGCCTTCCTCCGTGGCTCACCCCGATCGTGGAAGATTATCTCGAGCGTTACCACTCCTTGATTTACCCAGGCGCACAGCTGCTATTTCCCGCTGATATCAGAAATAAAAAATCCCAGCATAAGATCGCACACTCTGGTGAAGCCAAGGAGGGAAATTATGACGAATGGCTACAGCGGGTGACTCTGAAGTATTTCGGAGGGCGAGTCGGTGTGAACCTATTTCGTAAGAGCCTTACCACGTTTTTCGCCATGCATGGGATATTGCACTCGTATCTTTTTCTTGGCCACGCTCTCAGCGCACGCAATGTTGGGTTAACGGCGATCGAAACAGAATACTATCTTCACTGGTCGGATAAGGAGCGGTTGGAGCATGGGAAGCGGCACTGGGAGCAGGTGCTTAGGCTGCTTCTGTGATTCCCGGATTTCTCCCTTTAGGGGATGGCGCCATTGGCATTACTTTTTTCTAAGGTCTCCTCCGCCTGATAGCGGGGGCTCGATCCTTTCTTTTTCTGGTCCCGCAAAATCTCTATGTGGCTTCCAGTTGTCGTTTAGTTTCTTTGGAATAAATTCGGTACTGACCTCGGCTAAATGCCTAATCGCAGACCAAAATTGCCTTTCACTTAGGATTGTTTTCATGTCATTGAACAAGCGAGTCTCAATGACGATTCTATGTTTGCTAGGGCCATCGAGATGATCAACGGAAGGGTAAAGTGCGTCAGTCGGTGGACGTAGACGAGATAGCTTGAGAGGAAGCCGGCTGAAGTATCCGCGACCATCCCGCTGTTTCGCTAAGGCCTTGATAATTCTCTCCCTCCACATTCCTGGCTCAATTGCCTGAGATGGAGATCTCCCGTTCTTCTTAAGCCATGCTTTTTCTCGTTTAACGCACCCACTGGCTCGGTTTTTAACCCATATGGTCCAGCTATCAACTTCTTGCTTGTTCATGGCTCGATCCCACGTCATCAAAACCAATCCCAAACGGACCTTCCAATCATTCTCGCGACCCATCTGATTTCACTCCGGGGATTCCCCCGAAGGGGCAAATGCTCTCTTTCTCTTATCGGTTGCTTCATAAAAAAGGCTCATATGTGGCCAGTATAAACAAACGACAATCCGTAACGTGCTCATATGCCCCGAATACGGAAAACTCGCCCAAGAAAGAAGAATGGGCCGGAACTCCCAAGGGCCACCAGCAAACCCCGGGAAGAGGATGAACTAAAACTTCTGAAATTAATTGGCAGGAGAATTCACTTCGATCTACATCGCCTGGGGAAGCCAGTAGAGTGGCTGGCCTTCGAATCGGAGACTTCCCGCGCAACGGTGCGCCGGGTTTTTGACGCAGACCGAAACATTGGCGTCGTAACGCTCCACCGCATTGCGAAAGCGCTCGGCTATGCTGGCGTAGTTCAATTTTTCAAAGGGCTCTAAGCGACTGCGGCGAACTTGACCAGAACTACGCGACTGACTCGGCTCGTCTAGAGATGAGCTCTTCGGACCCTGAGCCGTAAGGCAAAGAAATTGCTATTAGTTCTTCAATCTTTCCTCGTCTGTCTCCCTTAGAGTTGATGCAGCGAGGGGCGTGGACTGTCTTGAGCCTCCAACCAGTAAAGAGTTTTCGCACAACCGGCGCAGACGAATTACTCACGAAGATCTGAGCCCCTCTCTTTCTGGCTTGATCGCAGGCGTCTCGGAGCCGATTCTGATCGGACCATGTAAAACCGCCGGGGGTGTAAGAGCTAAAGTAAGCAGTGTCGGAAAGAGGTACATATGGGGGGTCACAATAGATTAGGTCCCCCTTCCGAGCACTCGCGATAACTTCTGCAAAATCCGTGTTCATTATTTTTGCACGCGAGAGTCTTTTCGAAACGCTTAACATGTTTTCTAGATCATACAATTCGGGACACTTAACTCTTTTCCCAAAAGACACATTAAAGAGTCCTTTTGAGTTTGTTCGATAAAGTCCATTAAAGCAGGTCTTGTTCAAAAAGATGAAGCGAGTGGCCCGTTCGATTGCCGAAATTGGATTACTTTTCCGAACTTGGAAGTAAAACGTTTCCGAATATCTTTTCTTATAGGAGTCTAACTGCTTCATTAATTGTTCTGGATTGTCTCGAATGACTTTATAAGTGAGCATTAAGTCCGAGTTAGAGTCATTGATGATTGCTTTGGTCCCGGGAGCGATAGCAAGGTAGACGCTGGCCCCGCCAAGAAATGGCTCAATGTATCTCTCAAAGCGACCTGGAAACAGGCTAATTAGCTCTTGCAGAAGGCTGGATTTTCCACCAGCCCATTTAAGTACTGGCCGCGCTCTATGTAGGTGATTGAACATATGTATGGGACGGCAAAAGAGGACCCAACTATATTTTACATGAGCCCCAAAGAATATTTCAGAAAGTTCTTAGTCGCATAGAAGGCCATGGGCTTGATTGCCTTTCCGGTCACAGGGCAGACGATGGTGCGCTTGCCATCCCCTTTCGGACGGACTTGGATGTAGCCATCGGATGTTCCTCTGCTTGAATAATCTCCAATCCGACCGGCTTTTGCTTCCCCTCGTATCATTAACCAATATTCTCTGATGTGCTTGATGAGCGCAGGATCTGAAACATCCACGGGGGTAATGCTGTGAACTTTGCAAATTTTTTTCGACTCATGTACACACGCCACAATGATGAGGCGAGACAACTTCTGCCACAGAAAGGAGGACTCGAAGGTTTCCTTCATTAACGTGGCCGGATTAATCGACGTAATACACATCGTTTCTTTGGGAGAATGGAGTCCGCGACGCAGTACGAGCGAAGTTGATTTGAGTTCGAAATCGATCCCGTCAGGTTTCTGTAAAGAGCCGCCAACAACATTTCCTACTTTTTCGACTGTAATTCCCACCCAGCCTTTGTTGAGCTTCCCGTTCCGGGTCACCGTCACATTGTGTAGCTTCGCCAAATCGAAAAGGTTTCGCTTTGCGAGTGCGACACGAAGACGTCTCACAACTTCGAATCGTGTCTGATCGACCTCTTCCAAATTTAGTGCTGGAGTCTTTTTCATCGCTTTGTTACGGCCCCCCTCACTTATCGACACGATACATCCAAAAGTTATGCCCCAATGTTCAAACGGCACGAAACTTAAGCTGTGGTAAAATAATTTGGATGGTTTTTGGTAGTTGTTCTAACTATCTATCGTACTCAGGCCAAATGAACGCCAATGAAACACGCTCCGCGTCGCGACGCGCATTCAATAGTTTTGAAGCTGAGAGTGCTCCCACTACGTTGTTAAGCCCGTTACGTTATCCCGGTTCGAAACGCCGTCTTGCCCCTTTTATTGAAAAAATAATTCGAGCTAATGGATTGAATCCTGACCTTTACGTTGAACCCTTCGCTGGTGGAGCGAGCGTGGCTTTGCATTTATTGGCGGCCGATGCCGTGGAGAAAATCGGGCTTACGGATAGAGACCCTTTGGTAGCTTCGTTTTGGCAGACTGTTTTCTTCAATCCCGGGGGACTAATCCGGAGAATTAAAAGGTTCGAAGTTACACATGCTCGTTGGTACGCTCTCAAAAAATCCGAGCCTCGTGACCTCGTAGATCGAGCTTTCAAATGCCTCATCCTGAATCGAACCAGCTTCTCGGGCATCTTAGCAAAAAACGCCGGGCCTCTTGGGGGAAAGAACCCCGGTTCATTGGAATTGCTCAACTCCCGCCTATATCGTAGCGGTGTAATCGAACGAATTGAAAACGCTCACTCCATGAGGAAGAGAGTCGCGTTCGTTTGGAATGCTTCTTGGGATCGGGCTCTAAACATAATCAAAAAAAGGAGCCTTGGTCGGATTTTTCCGAAGAACGTTCTTTACTACTTCGACCCACCATTCTTTGAGAAGGCGGATCGCCTATACAATTTTTTCTTCGCTTCGGATGAGCACGAAACGCTTCGAGACGCTCTATCTGTTCTAAAAGCGCCATGGCTCTTGAGCTATGACTCGCCACATAAAGCACGAAAGCTATATTCTTCTGCAGGCGTGGTTAGTCGTAGTTTCCAGATGACTTATAGCGCTTCGGCCACACCCGCTTTTCGAAAGTCGGAGATCCTCATTTCGAATTTAGGTATCCTGCCACGGCCAGGCGCCTTTGGAACGAGTTAGTCGTTTCCCATGCCTACCTGTGAGACTGCATCAAACGTCTCGAAATAGCTTATTTTTCACAAGAAAAATGCCGATAGCCATTAGAAGTTCCAACGGACTTGGGGCCTTTAACTCAAAGCACTATGAAAACTACAGAAGCCAACCAACTTAAAGAACTCGTTCAAAAAGAAAATTTCGTTGGTTGGACATACTCAGTCGACTACGACCGGGCTCTGATAATGACCAATGATCTTTGGAAGGTCCAAGCACTAGGTGTTCCCCACAACTGCTTCTTGGTCGCGGCTTCGTTTAATCCAGAGGAGATTGAATCGGTCCCTGAAGCCGATCGAGAGGTAATCCTTCTTCGTGTAATCGCGGCGACTCATCTTCCGCAGGAGCAGGACCTCATCCAAACGAAGATTGATCATTTCCAGCGACAAGAAGGCATCTACCAGTCATCCGGCGCCCACGATTACGATGACATTACCAAGAACCAGCTACAGTTCAGCGGTCTAGAGTGTAGAGTTCTCGGAACTTTCTACGTGCGGGACGGAGAACTGAACTTGGGCAGCGACTTGGAATCATTTGGCACAGCTACACGATTGAATGTCTATCGGCCCAGAGGAAAATCTCTCGCCATTATTGCTAACTACGTCGATCCAATTCGACGGCAAAAAAGCGCTGAAGAAATGCAGCAGCTTGGTCTTAAGAAGCCTATTTCACCCTTCAAGATAGGAACAGTACGGTATACCTCCACCGATCGTCTTCACCGCCTGAACGACGAAGAGAAAGTTCCTGTGGCAATTCAACCTGCCGATTTTCTAGCCCGACGAACGGCCATTTTTGGAATGACCCGCACTGGGAAGTCCAACATGGTCAAGCAAATGGTCTCTGTCGTAAAGGACGTAGCTGACAAAGGCGAAATCAGAATAGGCCAACTTATCTATGATATTAACGGCGAGTACGCGAACGCGAATCAACAGGATAAGGGAGCCTTAGCTGATCTCTTTCCACGCGATACCGAGCGCTATCGAATGCTAGACACCAAGGGTTTTCATGATCTTCGAAATAACTTTTACGAACAGCTAATCGAAGGGTTTTCACTAATCCGATCTGAACTTCAAGGGGCCCCGGGTGCTAATTCGGGTTACCTCAGTTTTTTTCTCAACATGTCGTTAGACGAGCCAGGTGCATCTGACTACGGTGAAAAAATCCGTTGGGAAGTGAGGGTCGCGGCTTACAAAGCTCTTCTCTTCAAAGCAGGTTTCGAGCCCCCTCCAAGTCACAAAGTAAGATTTACTGCAAACAAGGATGTCCGGAAGGCAGTGGACGAGGCGGCTAAAACATCACTCCCGGATCCGAGCACTGGACTCACCCTTGGTCAGGCAGTCGATTGGTTCTTGGCCGCAAGGGCGGCAAATAATGAGCAACCACTTACTAGTAGCGGAAAAGGTAGATGGGTTGATGATACTTTGGGAGTTGTCTTAGACATGCTCCAACAGAAGAACCAAAACAATACCTTCATTTCCGGGTTCGTGGTTCTGACCGATATTGCAAAGTATCATTCGGCAAAAAGAACAAGCGACGTTGCAACTGAAATCTATAAGTTTCTCGAGCAGGGAAGGATCGTTATCCTTGATCTTTCAGTTGGAAACGCGCTCATACGCGAAAGCATTAGTAAGCAAATCGCGGCAAAAGTATTCGATGAATCGATGAAGAGGTTCGTGGAGGGGAAATTACCCCCGAACATCGCTATCTATATTGAGGAGGCCCACAATCTCATAGGGAAGGGAATGGAACTCAGTGACACTTGGCCCCGCCTCGCTAAGGAAGGGGCGAAGTATCGAATTGCCCTTGTGTATGCGACCCAAGAGGTATCATCCGTTCACCCTAACATTCTGGCTAACACAGAAAACTGGTTCATTACGCATCTCAATAATTCCAGAGAAATAAGGGAGCTTTCGCAATTTTATGACTTCGAAGATTTTAGTCGCTCTTTGTTGCGGGCCCAGGATGTTGGGTTTGCCAGAGTCAAAACTTTATCCAGTCCTTATGTGATTCCAGTGCAAATTGACAAATTCGAGCCAAAGCTGAAACGGTCCTTGGCAACACCTTCTCCTACGACTGGTGGTCCAACAGAACAGAAGGGTCTGATGGGCGGGAAACTTCTTCTTGGTAACAAGAAGGCGGCGAGTGGAGGCAAGTAAGTCTCAAACGGCCCCCGAGAGCTCAATTTATGCCCTATAGGAAACAATTTGCGAGCAAGGTTGCTCACGGGGACATCATAAGAAACCCGGAAGTCGCAGACTTTCTTTCGGAATGCGAGTATCTCCGTGTTCCTTCTGATGAAGAAGGCAAACGGATGGTTCAAGATAAGTTTCTTGAGCCTGTGTCCGACGGCTCTACCGACCTTCCTCTTCGCGTTGTTAGCTTTGATGGGAGCTATCACGAGTCAAGTATCGACGATAAACTGCCCAGCACAAAAGTAGGCTACGTCAAAGTAGGTTGCATTTTGATCGAGATGGAGAAGTTTAATAATCTTCGCCGAAAAGAAATAAATTTAGTCGATCCATTTAGAGTTGCAGCACTTCAGCGCGACAATGACTCTCTGACGTTCTCCCTTCCAAGTGCAAATATACGACTCAAAGGAAAGGCTTCGGTTCGCGACAGCTTCAGGGCTGCCTTGGATGCTCATTTACATAGTGCTAAGACGCGTTTCTTGCCCGAGGATCCTACGACTAGTCTGCGAACCACGCTCTTTCACCTGGCTTCTAGGCGGCAAGGAGTCTTGGGCACAAACGATGTTACTCGACTGAAACTCCACAAGTGCCCTTCCTGCGAAGCGGGGCCCTTGGAAATAACAGATACCGATGCTCAGCAAAACTGCCCTCAATGTAAAAAGGAAATTTACCCATCGGACTGTCTCCGGATTTGGGAGGAAGTTTCGGATTTCCAATCAAATATTCAAGCCATGACTCGGTTGATGATGATGGTCGAGCACATGCTCCCAATTCATTACATTAGATACTTGCTTGAAAACGATCTTGAGTGTTTGAGTAAGGTGTCTTTTTTCATCGATGGACCTCTCGCCATCTTTGGCAATTGTGCATGGCTTCATGGTCCAATTATGAGCTACATCGACAGGGCCAACTATGAACTTACTAACATGGGACTCCCCCCGTTGTTAATAATTGGCCTGCAAAAGACAGGACAGGTCGTTGATCATGTAACATTGATTAACCGCTTCGTAGAGAATAACCGCCTATTCTGCATAGACGATGACTACCGCTACAACTTCATTCTGACTGGCCGAGATCCCGCTGGAAATGGTTTCGGCAGTGAAACCTACTATGGGCAAGACTATATTTACAAAACGCCAAGCGGAAGATTCTTCGTCTTCGCGCTTCCTTATCCGTTTCCTTCAAAAAAGATTGAGCGCGTTGAGTTTCATCAGGCTAAGTTGGATTCTGAGAGGTATCCGAGACTCGAGCAGGCTTTACGCCTCATCCAGCATTTTGAATGCGATCTGTATGATAACTCCGTAATACCTGTCGCACTGGCACACAAACACACTGCAATTAGCTTAGTTCCTGGGGGGCAGGTTCTCGACCTATTGACGAGACGAGGTCTTGCGTCGAAATGAAAGGTAACTATGACTCAACTCTGCTGCTTTTTCGAAGTTCACTTCTTAGCCAATCTCGCTCCTGAGAAGTGATTGGGGTTAGCGATGAATTGCTATTGGATGCCTCAACGATTTTTTCTGCCAGCGGTGATGGTAGCAGTGTGCGCACATTTTCGATCGGTGGATCTCGTTCTATTTCGAATTTCATGAAATGAACGTATTTTCGATTGTTAAGTGATGTCCCACCTTTCACGCCTCCCTCAAATATCTCGGATTTTTCTCCCTCCAAAGTATTGCAATAAGGATGCGTCAGGACGCCTTCAACACATCGATTAACAGTAATATTCCTAGATCCCAACCTCATTTTCTGTTGACTACCTGGAGCCTCAAAAAATAGGAAAATAATTTTATCCCCTCTGTGAGCGTTAAGAAGGTGCCGCACTGAAAATGAGCTATTCGAAAACGCCCAAAAACGATCTTTAGATCGTAGTGATTCCATCTTCTTCCAGTTTGAAAAAGCCGTCCCACGCAGCGGAACTAACCAGACTTGCGATTCCGAAATATCGCGCGGGGCCAACTCCTTCTCAAGGAGGGCGTCTTTGCAAAGGGAGTCTATTCTATCAGATAGCCAATTGCGAAAGTGAACCGGCTCAATAACTACCTTTGGAATAGTCTTTTCAGGCGAGTCATCATTGAGGCAGAAGAGGTAGCCCGAGTTTTTTTTAATGTAATCTACTTGGGACTTTTTCGTGAATTCACTTGATTTCCATTTGATTTCGACTGGGATTCCTTTCTTTTTATCGCGAAAGAAAAGAGTAAAATCCGGTCGGTACCCTTTTGTGTCCTTAGCCAATTCAGGAAGGATCAAGTTCAGATGTCTGAGATGACAGATCACACGCCTGTCGTTGGGAAGCATCATGTTTCTCACAGCCAATGAACCAAAATAGAGTGACTCCATGAAATAACGATGGAGGATCTTCTCCGTGAAGGCGTTCTTATTAATTTCTCGAAACGAGCTCATGATAACCCCATCTTCTTAGCTAGAATGACGACAGTGTTAAGATCGCGGTAGAGTTTATCGGGCAAGTCCTCTACTTGCTTGTATCTGTCTCTTATTTTCTTTAAATCGAAGACTAGGACATCATCATTCGTAAAAAATATCGCGGGACTAGTTTCCAAACCCTTCGCCAACGCCACCAACGTCTGCACCGAGGGCGAGTTCTTCCCCGCCTCAAAATGTGCCAATGACCCCTGCGTGATTCCCGCCTTCTGGGCCAACTCAGTCTGAGTCATCTTTCGCAGCTCTCGTAGGTACTTAATCCGTTCATTCAAGGGATAGTCCGACTGTTTCTTTGGCTTTACCTTCATACATATAATATCGGCTAAGCTATTGAAAATATCAATATATATTACTTATACACATAATAATATTAGCCATACACATATTTCCAATTGACTTTGCGACTCGATGGGTCATAATATAAGTATGCGAAGTTCAGTAAAAAATAGCGAATGGCTTCCAACGGAAGCAAGGCCACTCTCGGCGCAAATCAAAGGGATTGTATTCGATCTCGATCAGACACTAGTCGATTCACAAGAGCTGGTCCTAAAGGCTTTCCAACATGCACTGGCTGATTTCGGGATACCCATCACTTTAGATGACATCGAGCAGATTCGAGCGAAGTCCTCCTCCGATCTATTCGCTCATTTTCTAAAACCAGAGGATGCGAAAGCGGCACTTCAGAAACTCTGGAAATATTCAGAAGAGAATGCTCACAAAGCACGAATCTTCCCTGGATTAGTTGAGATTCTCCACTCACTGCACGCCCTGAAGACTCCGATGGCTGTGTGGACAGCGAGGGACCTCCGATCCGCCGTCAAAATTTTGGAGGCTAATAAGATCTCTCATTTGTTTTGTGCGGTCGTGGCGGCTTGTGATGTTGTGAAGAATAAACCGCACCCCGAAGGGCTTTTGAAAATCTCTGAGATGCACCTTGAGATCCCTCCCCACGAACTTCTCATGGTTGGGGATCATGCTCACGACATTACGGGCGCCAAATCTGCGGGCGCACTCTCGGGAGCTGCAGGCTGGAGTACCAACGCTGTTTCTGACGCGCAACTACAGGAAAAACCTGATTTTGTTTTCGATGAAGTCTCAGACTTTCATTGCTGGGTAAAACTCTTTACACAAGGAATGTAGAAATGGCTCAAGACCCCAATGAGATTGAAGTAACTCTCCGCGCCATTCAGATTTTTTCCGATAGGTAAGAAGATGAGTATCAAAGCGAAAACCAAAGCCAGTGGACTGTCCGGCACCATCGATTACCAACTGACCAAGACGACTTATACATTCGGAGTTCAATGTCTGAAACGTCTGTACATGGAAAAGCATGAACCGGCGCTGGCAACGCCCGATGCGCCAAGTACAGAACTCCGGAAAATGCGGGGTGTCGAAATCGGCAACCTCGCCCATTCCCTTTATCCTAAGGGAATACTCATCGAACGAGACTCTGAGAAACCTGCCCATGAAGCGACTCGCGAAGCGATGGAAAACGGAGCTCTTACGATTTTTGAAGCGACCTTTATTTATGACGGAGTTCTTGTCAGAGTGGACGTTCTCAATCGCAAGAATAAGAAAGCGCCCTGGCAACTGATTGAAGTGAAGTCGTCCACCCACCTGAAAAAGGAACACCTTCCCGATCTTGCCATTCAGACTTGGGTTTTGAAAAACTGCAAAGTTCCTCTAGAAGGAACCTATCTTATGCATGTAGATAACTCGAAACCATTCCCTGCCACTCAAGACCTTATGAAACTAACTGAGGACCTCTCGGAGGAAATCGACGAGCATATCGAAGAAGTCCCCAAGAGAATCAAGGAGATGAAAAAAGTCCTCTCTTCGAAAAAGCCTCCGGAAGCAAAAATCGGAACACAGTGCGAAGCCCCCTGGAAATGTCCTTTCAAAGAACAATGTTGGAAGAACGTGCCTGAGCCCTCAATTTTGGATCTGTATAGGTATCCAGTGGACGAACGCTACGATTTGTATCACTCCGGGATCGTAAAGATCACTGACAAGCGCATTGAACCGACAAATGAAATCGCCAAAAGAATGATCGAGGTCGAGAAAAAGAAAAAGCCTCATTTCAACAAAGAGCTTGTTCGAAACAAACTTACCAATGAGTGGCAGCTGCCTTACTACTATCTGGATTTTGAAACAATCAGTACGCCTATTCCACGCTTTAATAAGGTGAAGCCATACAATAAAGTTCCGATTCAGTTCAGCCTCCATATCCAGGAAAAGCAGAACGGAAAAGCGACTCACAAAGAATATCTTCACTCGGATGGAAGCGATCCTAGACCTGCTATCGCCAAAGCTCTCTGCGAAGCCATCGGCAACAAAGGAACGATTCTAGCCTTCAACGGGAGCTTCGAAGCCGCTATTCTTAAGTCACTCGCGGCTGCAGTGCCGAAATACGCGAGCCAGCTCAAATTGATGGCAGAACGGATAGAGGATCCTCAGATTCTCTTTCGGGAGGCTATTTACGACAGTAAATTTCTAGGAAGCTTCAGTCTGAAGATTGTTGCACCAGCGATTCTGGGAGCGAAGTTTGACTATAATTTATTGGAGATCAGCGAGGGCGGTGCCGTGGAACTTTTCTTCGACGAAATGAATCAAGAAAGCACGCCAGGAAAGAAAAAGGAAGAACTCCGCAAACAGCTCCTCGCTTACTGCAAAGTCGACACAGAGGCGCTCGTTGAACTCACGAACTGGCTGTGGAGCAAGCTGAGCAAAGGAGAATGATGCTATGAAAAAGCGACTGGGAATAATCAATTTAGTTACCGATCTGAGAAAACACATTGCTAAAGACAGGGCCAAGTATGCTTACTTTCAGACCCTCGGGAAAATAGAGAACCTAATCACATACGAGCTAGCAGAAGTTGCAAGAAACAAGTACCACACCCTCTCATTGGTAAACTGCGGAAATAAGGGGGAACGAAAGTACGACGTTATGTTCTATAATCCAAAGAATCTAAAGTTGGAAGAGAATCGAAATGGATCGGATTATTCTTCGTATCCAGAAAAGGCATCAACCGTCATTGAGTTGAAGTATATCAATAATGTTCATCGCTCTAGTTCGTACGATGCAACAGACAATATCAGTAAAGATATTTCCACTCTTTCCAAGCAAATGAAAATAAACAAGATGAAACAGGGGGGGATTCCAATCGCGCTTTCCTCTCGTACGAAGAGTGTTTATGGGATCGTGATTACCTCATTCGTTCACAATGATAAATTTTCCAGTGAGAAGGTGCGCCACAACAAAGCCGCATTCGATAAACGCATCATCGAGACACTTGACCACTTCGGCTTATACTACGTTGACACCATATCCAAGAAGTCCGTGACGGCCTATGATGAGCAGGAGATCCAACTTGGGAAGGAAACTTACCGGGCAACTCTCAGGTTCTACCTAGTTTGGAAGCCAAGCTATTATAAAGCCGATATCAAAAAGGCAGCGTAGCTTTTTCCTCGGCACAGCTGCTTAGAAATCTCATTTCAAATGTCCCGTTTGGGTCAGCATTCGCAGAGTCATGATGACGGGATTGTTCCGATACATGCCGCGCCTACCTTCCGCGACGAGCGGGTCCACCATGTCATCAACCGAATAGACGTCAACCTTTGCACCGAAGTCGTATGTTAGAAGATGATTTCGGACGGCAGCCTCTTCTCTTCTTTTGAATTTGCCAACGAATAGAACCAGGCGAATATCCTCTTTGACGTACCCGTAGCGCTCCATCGCTGCATTCACGATACCTACTCGGACTTGCTCGTCATTGAAGAGCTTGCATCGACTAAGGAGTGTCGCTTGCGGCATCTTTGCTATACCCCGAAACCAATTCGCCCCAACGCCTTCCGATCCGAAGAATGATTTTACTGAACAAAGCAAAAGCTGGTCCCTGCGGGCCGCTACAAGATCGATTTCGTATCCGTTGGTTTGCCGTTCTGGCCGCGACAATTTCTTAGTAAGTACTTTAACTGGAAACTTAATATTCTCGGAAACGGCGAATCCCTTCCCCTCCAGGAAAAGTTTTGAAATTTGCTCGAAGGCTTCCACGGGGCCGAATCTACACTATTCTGCGCTCGAGCAGTAACACATATATGATAGCTTAAGTACTTATAGTACTTGTTACAACGGAACCGATCTGGTAGATGGTCTTAGAATGACGACAGGGAAATCCAGTTTTTTGTTGCCGCCGTTTGGAAAAACGATTCAAAAGAGCCCTTCAGATTTATCCGGTGCGCTCAGCCATGTTGACCGAGCGATTAACGTTCTCACCCGACGGCTAAGACGCTGGCTATCTAGTGAGCTTCAGCTTACTGAAAACCCTCGTTCGTGGATCGGACAGTTCAAAGACGAGATCAACCTGCGGACTTCTTCACTTCCCACACTCGCCAGAACGCACACGGTTAGTGAAATTATTACTCAGTTGCCCAACCTCATTCGGCTTCATGATGCACTCTCGTGGGCCGATACTCTCGGCCGAGCGTATTCGGTTGAGCTTTGCCATCCTACACAAAGCCATTCCGATGATTGGAATGCCGACCTAGTCTTGAAAGACACAAACACTCGCACATGTCTTTGTTTCGAAATTACCGACTCCAAGTCTCCCACGAATAATGAAAAGTTGGCTCATACCTTCAGGAAATTTCGTGATGTAAGGCGGGCCAAGCCAAAACATGCCATCTCATTTTTCATGGTTGCTCCAATTTCTTGGGAAGGCTCGCTGAGGAAGCGAAAGTTTGTAATGGCGACCTATACACAAGGTTCTTCGGCTATTGGTGAGCTCGACGTGCGGTAGGTTACTTCAGGTATTTAATATCCCGCGCAAACTGCACCACCTTCCAAAGCGCGGCGTGCATGGCATCGGTGAGGTCTTCACTTTTTTTATACTTTCTACGAAGTCTCGGGATGTCAAAAACGTGCACCTCTTTTGAGGCAAAGATGGTGGCGATATCGACATCGAGGGCAATGGCGATCTTGCGCAAGGTATCTACCGAAGGGTCTTTGAGGCCCTTTTCGATATGGGCGATGGTGGATTGGGAGACCTTTGCGTGCTTAGAAAACTCCATCTGAGTCCATTGGCGAGATTCTCGAAGGTACTTCAGTCTCTCACTCAGCTTGTACTCAGGGAGTTCTTTGTGCTTCTTCATGATGTTCCTATCGGAAACTCTCACTGGAATCCTTAGAGAATGCAACTATATACTATTTCAAGTACCCATAGTAATTGACTCGCCGCGCCCACTTCGGGTAAGTTGCACCTCAGTTTTGGTTTAAGTCCTCAGCATCGAAAGCCACACCTAAGCGGAATTGAATGAAGAGAGCGGTATCGTGAGCATGCAAGAATTGGAGCGGTTGAAACGGTTTGGGCTGAAAGAGTTTCGTGGCTTGGAATCGATGTGGGAATTCATCCAGGGCTTAGACGAGCTCGATGTTCTCCGAAATCCCCCGAAAGGGGGCGATGCTTCCGAACTCTCGAAAATTCTCAGGCAAACGGTTTCCATAATCGCCTACCACTGTAGAGTCACCGCTACGATGAAGCTCAACTCGACTTTGGTTCAGGCTATTCTCGCAGATACGCGCCCATATGTTAGAGCGGCTCTCCTACTGAACGAGAAATGCTCCGCGACAGAAGTAATTCTGCTGCTTGGCGATATTTCAGCTGAGGTCGCGGAGTTTGTTGCTTCTCACCCTAAAGTGAAACTTCTGGAAAAAAGAAGATGTGGCGAAGTTCTTCTTGGTAAAAATCAAAGAAGAGTCGCGGATGCCCTCATCCAAAACGCCGACTGTCCTGTTCATATCTTGAAAATGATGGCTCAGGACCCCAATGAAAGAAGGCTTCAAATTCTGGCAAGCAATCCAACGCTTCCGAAGGAGGTCTTCGACCTCCTGTCGCTTCATACCGATACTACAGTTCTTGCCCGGCTAGCCGAAAATAAAAACCTACCTCCAGAGTTTTGCAATCGCCTGGCACTTACTAGTGATTTTCAAGTTAGATCAGTTCTCGCAGATCGTTTGGACATTGAGCCCAGCCTCCTTGGGAAACTCAGCATGGATTCTCATGTGCGTGTTCGCGCGGTTGCCTCAAACCGGCTCGAGGGAGTCTTGCGGATGGGCGGGACGCGGTTAACCGAATGGTGCCATGCGAATTTGGGTGTTTCTAGTCCCCGCTTCACGAATTTAGTTCAGCGCTCAATACCTACACTTTCGCCAATGGGCTGGATGGCGATTCTGGCAGATTTTCTAAGACGCGTTTACGGCACCAACACGAGTGAGTATTTCGATATGCTGGAACGGTTGTCCTGCGAAGCGGTCGCCAGTAATATTTCTGGATCATCCGAAGTATTTCAGGGGTGCCCCTTCCTCGAAGCAAGCTTTAGCGGGTTAACCAAAACCAGCATCGAGAGAATTCTTAGGAGCGATTTTTCAAAAGAGAGATTGTCGCTTTGGTCGTCTTTAAAAAAAGATATGGGGAATTCCCTCCTTTTCGTTAGGCCCGAGCTTAAGGAAGGGCTCAAGAAACAGGAATTTCGAAGTATGGATGACCTTCTTAGAATAGCGGGACAGATTATTGAAAACAAATACAACGAGCTAAAGATTTTCAAGACTCACTCCCTTCCGTTAGCAAAGACACTCTTCAATTTGCACAAGATTAAGCTCGATGGCGAACTTGCCCACCTAACAATTCATACCCCAAAAACGCTCCAGGAACTTGTGGAAGTCGGGGGAGTCTTGAAAAACTGCTTAAGAAACAAGGACACTGCTCTGAGATACGGACATTCAACCCGCCCCGTTTTCATTCTCAGGTCGAGTTCAGACAAACGGCCCGTCTATGTCGTGCAAGTAGATAGCGATGGGGCCATTCAAGATATGAAAGGGAAGTGTAATCGGCCGGCCCCAAAACGGCTTCAAAAAGGCCTGCAGTCAGCCATTTTGAAGGCAACTCCAAGGCAAAACATTTTGAGTGGTGCGCGCTCGCTTGCTCGACAACTGGGTCAACTGCCCGGATGAGAGAATCGGAGAAAGGGTGATCGTTGAGATCCAGCCGATGAGAGGCGAGCCGAAAGAGGCGCAAGCAGCAGGCAGACTTTATGGTCGAGAGTTTCGCTTCTTTATTCACTCGCTAGAGGGACAGGTCATAGAGTTATTTTACGATCGAAGTAGGATGTGTACTCCGCTGATTGAAATGATGAAGGGGGGGTGGCTAGTGGACCCTCTTTGCGACGGTCAGATTATTCGTAGTGGAAAGGTTTTTGAAGTAATCGATAACAGCGTTTTCGAGCATCTTCAGGAGATTGTTTTGAAGGGCCCAACGGTACCAAGAGCGCACTATCGCTGTGTTGCAAATCTTATCGCACGAACGACCCATATTCCATGCAGTCTGGCGCCATCTTTGTTGCAACGGATTCATCTTGGGGAAATTTAAGATGCTAGCGGTTTGGAAGGAATACTATGACATTGGATGAACGCAGCCGCGAACTCTTCAGGCTGGTCGAGATTGGATTACGCGGTATCGAATGTTTGGAATTTAAACACGACCGTGACACTGACGCCGCCGTAGCGAAATTCCGAGTTCGACTCATCGGCTCAAACGACATCACCTACACTTTAGCGGCTCGTATTACCATGCTTTCTGAACTTCGCAATCAGTTAACTCAATTGCGTCGATGCGCTGACAGAGCGGGTGAATTGCTAGGCAACAAGGATTTTGGCAGTGGTCTATTTGAGATTCTACAGGTGACTGCAGAGATCTTGTCGAACCTTGGATGCAGCGATGCGAAGTCGGAGAAGCCCATATGACCAACCTCGAGAAACAAGTAGGCGGCGCGACGACTCTATCGGAATTAGTGAGTTCGCTCAAACCCGGTGCTTTAGTGTGGGTATTCTCCTCTTCCGTAGATAACCTGGGTTTCAAAGAAGTTAACCAAGCGTGTGAACGCGGAGGCCTCGATCCCTTCTACATTTTCTGGCCTCGAACGCGAGTGAATGGCGATGAGCCTCCAGACACCTTTCCACTTGGCCCAAGCGGAATGAAGCGCATAGCAAGAACGACCAATTCCGTCGTAATCAATTTTGCTCCCTTGGAACCCCGGATAGATGAAAATCTCAGTCTTAACGATGTCCGAAGTCAGTGGAGAGGAACTCTTCATGAGTGTGATGCGGAAATAATAATCATTCGAGAGAAGGGATCTGCCCACATAGTGAGAAACCGGCTCGGCAGCTGGGGCCCCCTAGCGATGGAATCTTGAGATGGAATCTAACGATACATTTTTCTGCGGCGTTGATCTCCCCGCTTCTCCAAAGCATAGCTACGTCACCGTTGGCATTGATCTCGGGTTATCTTCCCAGAGAAGCACCATCGGGTCCGGAGGCACAGTATGAATACATACCCCTTTACCGACGATCACCCCCTCAACAACTTTTCCGTCGCCCATCCGATATCCAAGGCTGTCCTTGCGAAACTCCATCGCCTCGGCATGATGAAAAAATCCCAGTTAAAAGACGGGTATTTCTACTACGGCTTCTGCCACAACGCCCGAATTGCTATGTGGTTGGCCAACGAGAACACATTTCACTATCTTGGTTTTAAAGGCGGTGTATTCGAAGAACGAATAAAGCATCCTGAAGACGACGACTGCAATTCATCGTTGCCAGTGGATCTATTCAAGCCCCTGTATGAATTGCCACCCCAGCTAAATCCTAACCTCCCTGTCGACGACTGGATGAAACCAGATAAAAAAGAAGGGTTAAAGCTATTACTGAATGATTGGGTGCATTCTGGCTACTCCAACCAGAATCAGATTGTGACGGGAGGCTTTTCTAGTCAGAACTCACAGAAGCTCTATAAGACTCGTTGGCCGCAGGAACCTGGAGTTGCAGGTCTTTATGATCGGGGCTCTCAGTGTGGCGGATGTAGCTTTTATGCCCCATTCGATGCGGACTATGGTCTTTGCTGTTTTTCAAAATCACGCCATCACTTGGAAACGGTTTTTGAACATTTCACTTGCGAGGCCTTTCAAAAGGAAAGTTGGGGCGCTCATTCATTCCAGGAGACTTCTCCCCCACCAAAGCGAGGCAAGAAGTGAACATGTATGAATAGAAAGAAACAACCAGGTAGTCCGACTGAGCTGTCAGAATTGATCGATATGCTGAAGCCGGGTTGTTTGATGTGGGTGTTTTCGTCAGTCGTAGATCAGGCAGCCTTTAATCAGATACAACGGGCGTGTGAACGAGGGGGAATGGATCCCTTCTATATTTTTTGGCCACGCGCCCAAGTGCAATGCAATGGACCACTAGCCAGCTTTCCTCTGGGCCAGAAAGAGATTAAGCGGATTGCAAAACTATCGAACACCGTGGTCATCTCCATTGCCCCAATATCAGGTCGGAAGGAGGGACGCCTCACCCTCAGTGACATCCGACAGCAATGGGGTGGAATGATGCATGAGTGTGACGCAGAAATTATCATTCTGATAGAGAAAGGCTCCAACAGCATAGTCAGGAACTTATATGGAACCTGGGGACCTTTGGTGATGGATTCCTAACATGAAGAAAACCAAATCAAAGAAGGGTGTCTTTTTTTGTGGTATCGACCTGTCGGCGTCTCCTAAGCACACCGGTTTGTGCGTCCTGACAATGACGGAGGGGAAGCTGAAAGCGATCGCAAAACCCATTGAAGGGAATTTCCGTGCAAAGGAATGGACAGATGAGTCTATTAACTGTTTGGTCGAGTTTTTCAAAAGCAAAGGAATATTCGAACACCCATGCAATGAAATTGTTCTCGCGATTGATGTTCCGTTTGGTTGGCCCACTTCATTCGCAGAGGCCCTGGAGAACTTCAGAATAGGTGGATCTACTGGTGATAAGTGGGGCACTAGACTCGGTCGCCAGAAGCTGCGCTTTCGACAAACTGATCTATTTGTATGGGGCAAGCTCAGGAAAAGCACGTTGTCGGTCAGTACTGATCGATTGGGAATTACTGCAATGGCGGGAGCCGCTATCATATCCGAACTAGCGCGCAGACTTAGATTCTCAGTAGACCTATCAGGGGCGAACTTGTCCGCGCGACGACGAATTATTGAGGTTTATCCCATCGGAAGCGCCAGATCGTTCTTGGATTCAAGACGAAGCTCACAGCCCCCCAAGAATAGTTTTGCCAGGGAGCGAATGCTTTTAC
Source organism: Pseudobdellovibrionaceae bacterium (assembly GCA_023250715.1). Lineage (GTDB taxonomy): Bacteria > Bdellovibrionota > FAC87 > UBA2466 > UBA2466 > JAHFAF01. The sequence continues at coordinate 26,120 of JAHFAF010000016.1, forward strand.
TTCGAAATTTTCACGGAGGTGCTCACGCTCGCGACGCGCTCTTATGTGCACTCACAGCAAAGAGTTACTACGATCGTCAGTGCTATTTCCCGTCTGAACTAGGACGGGAGCATCAAGGACAGATTAAGAAGGAAGGTTGGATTTGGTTACCTAGAACCGGGGGAATGGCTCAAACATTTCTTAGCTAGAGGATGCATCTAACATGAAAAAGAACGGAGGAAGCAAGAGCGTGGTTTCGCTTCATCATATAGGGGAGCCGTTCGTAGCGCGCCTATTGGAGTCCGCGCTGAAGAAACAGGCTGATATTCCCTGTCTGATCAGGCCCCTTGTGAGACAGGGTACCTGGAAAGAGGCCAACTTATTTCAAACACTCAAAGCTGGTTCGAAAAAATTGAAAGTTGTCTATGATACTCGAGTCCACCATGAGTCTGAAAAGATGAATCACCTGCACCGCCTTGATTGCGGAATTCTTTCTCGCACAGGGCGTTCGTGTTTTGCCATCGAGGTTAAACTTGGTTTACCTTGGCAAACTGGTTTCTATCGGAAATTTATCTCTAAGCGGCCGATACTGAAAGAGCTGAGCACCGATCTTTGGGGGGGATCTATGTGCGCTTTATTGGAAAGATTCCCTAAATCTGCCAATTTTGATTTTTCAAAATTGTTTATCTGGACCGACCAGAAAAAGGTCCAACTCGCTGAGCCTTGGGGTGTGGTGGTAAGAAAAAATCAAGTTGAATGCCTTACAGTAGCACCCTTCAGAAATTTGACCCACATCATCGCTCTGGAAGATCTCGCTGACAGGGTCAAAGAGCGTTTCGAAGAGATTGCCGAGTCTTTGATTTGGCCCCGGGGAAAGGCAAAGCAGACTCTATTTTCAACCAAATAGGGCCAGGGAAAGCTTGGTCTTAACTACGGATTCTTGAAAGAGCGCATGATGGATAAGTTTGAATCTGTTGCCACGTCGCTTTGGCCGTTGCGGGGAGCGGCTTACGAATTCCTTAGTTGAAGAAGAGAAATCGACCCACGGTAGAAGCAACACCCGGTAGCGACTCAAGTCCTGATACTTTTGAAAATTCAGGGTAAGCGCCTGACCTCAAGGACCAGAAAGGAAAAGAGGAAATGTGCCGATTAGTAAGGATAGGGGTGCGATCAATATTAACGCGTTGAGTCTTCTGGGGGCTTGCCATGGCGAGAGTACAAATAAAAGGGGGGGAGTTCCCCATTGGAAAGATCTTCAGCAAGGAGTTTGTATTTCGAATTCCTCTCTATCAAAGGCCATATGCATGGCAGAGGGAACAGTGCGAAGAACTCCTGGAAGACCTCCTTAGTTTTCTAGGCAATGGTACAGCCTCAATAGCAGATCTAAATCCTTACTTTCTGGGAAGCGTCGTTGTCATAAAAGAAGATCATAAACCAAACGCCGAAGTGGTCGATGGTCAGCAACGCCTTACTACACTTACAATTCTCCTGTCTGCGATTCGCAGTCTAATCGGGTCAGAAGACGCAAAGGCACTGACGGAATATATCTATGAGCGCGGCAATCCAATCGAAGAAACTGAAGATCGCTTTCGGTTGACTCTTCGAGATCGCGACGCGGAATTTTTTAGAAACTTCATTCAGAAGGAAGGTCAGATCGAGGAGTTACGGGGGTTAAATCTGGCTAAATTGAATGACAGCCAACGAAACATTAAGCAAAATACCGTCGTCTTTCTTGATCGCCTTAAAAGTCTAACTGACGACAAGCGAAAACGGCTTGCGCAGTTCATCGTAAAACAATGCTTTCTAGTCGTAGTATCAACGCCGGATTTTGCTTCTGCATACCGCATATTCATGGTGCTAAATAATCGCGGTCTGGATTTATCCCATTCTGATATTCTGAAGTCAGAAATTATTGGAAAGGTGCCAAGTGCAGAACAGGAAAAATATGCCTCTCGTTGGGAAGGAACTGAAGAAATTCTGGGGCGAGAGGCTTTCGTAGATCTCTTCTCTCACATGCGCACGATTTATCGGAAGGTGAAACTCAAAGAGACCGTCTTAGAGGAGTTCCGACAGTACGTTGTGGGAGCGATGCCTGAGCCCAAGAAACTTATTGACGACGTGGTTGTGCCGTTTGCTACGGCATACTCCCATCTGAAGGATGCAGACTACGAAAGTGCATCGAATGCTGATGAAATTAATCGACTCCTAAAATGGCTAAACCGAATCGACAATACGGATTGGCTTCCTTCAGCGATCCTTTTTATGGCTAGACATGGTGACGACTCCAAAGCCCTATTGAAATTTCTTATCGACCTGGAACGTCTGTCAGCGATTCAGATGCTTTCTAGGGCAACCATTAATGAACGAATCGAAAGATATGGAAGGCTAATCAGCGCAATTGAGAAATCAGGGGATCTCCATGAAGAAAAGTCCCCATTGCAACTTACGGCCGAGGAAAAGAGAGAGGCAAAGCAGATTCTTAACGACGATATATACAATCTTCTTCCCAAAGTGCGAATGTATGTCCTATTGCGGTTGGATGCAGCCATGTCCGGAGGGGGAGCTACGTACGACCATTCCCTGATAACCGTCGAGCACGTTCTCCCACAGAGTCCCGGTATAGGTAGTCAATGGAACTCTTGGTTTTCAAATCCAGTGGAACAGGTTGAGCTTGTACATAAGATAGGCAACCTCGTGCTGTTAACTCGGAAAAAGAATAGTAGTGCCAGCAACTACGACTTTGACAAGAAGAAGGCGAGTTACTTCTCAAAGGGAGGGGTATCGCCGTTTGCACTTACGACTCAGGTTTTAGCTGAACAAGAGTGGGCCCCTGCGATCATTAGAAAACGGCAAGCAGAGATCGTTGCTAAACTGGGTACGATATGGCGATTGGCATAAGGTCGTTTCAATATAAAGACAAGAGAGTGGAAACGACTATGGTGGAGACGAGTCACGTAGCTCAGTAAGGTCAGCGTACCAGACCCAAAAGGAGTTACCTTTTAAGACTTCCTTCTTCGCAACTTCAAATGAACTGCCTTGAAACCCAAGATAACCAACAGCGTCCGGAAGACTGACTAAGTCTCCTAATTGTCCCTCGTCAGGAATTGAGATCAAACGAAAGGATGACGGACACTGGAGAATAGATGGCTTCCCATCTGGTCCCTCATTGAACGAGTCAGGGCCGAAAGATTCAAATTGCGTGGGCTCTAAACCGCGTTCAGTTGGGCTTAGTCCTAGTTGGGCTGACCGGTCTATCAACACATCTATTTGGCCTGGCCCCAATTTCAGGTCATTTGCTATTTTTTTCAGAAAATTCAGCATTGGAACCAGTTCAGGTCCAAAAACCTTGCCGGCACGTCCCGTCTCTCCATGCCCTACTAAGGCAGTTATTCCCCCAATCAAGCTCTTAGCGCTGCTACTCACAGCATTGCTGGACGTCATCATCATCACTATTGCTTCGACCCGCTTGAGGCAATCGAACATGTATCGGCGCATTGGTTCATGAGCTTTGCGGGCGCGATTTCCAAACAATCTATGCCCTTTGAAGTTAACTTTATTGGATTGGCTGGGTAACTGAGCTCGTGCCACAGCAGCTTCTCTAAGAAATGTGGTCAGAAAATGCGCTGTCGTAACCACACAAGTATATAAAATGAATTGGCCGCCCTGTTGAGTAGCGTCTTCCCGACTTTCATCAATGAGAAACACCGGGCGGCCTTTGTTTACCATCCAATCATCGTAAAGGTCCTGCGTGCTAGGCATGTTGAGTCCCAATATATTAAATCCGGATTCTACAGGGTTAGGGCATGGAACGTCCTCGGTCCTTGCGATTCCGTCAAAACCACGATATCTGTGAAACCACGAGATCGTAAAGTTTAGAAACGTAACAATTATTAAGGCTTGCGCGGTGTCAGTTGTCTCGCCGATCTCGCCATTTACGATTTCGACTGACTTTGGATGATTCATCTAACTAACTGTAACTAAACGCTGGATTCACCAGCATCACTGAGCCCATTTCTCAAGTTGGCTATTATTTGGCTACAAATTGGCTACGCTTGAGTTGTACATATAAAGTATGTACAATAGAGGTGTGAATTTCATCTGGGGCCCTAAGAAAGAAAAATTCAACATTCAGAAACACAAGGTTTCGTTTACGGAAGCGGTTACAGTTTTTTTATGATCCGCTTGGTAAAATCGCATCGGATCCCGACCATTCTGATGAGGAAGACCGCTACATTTTAATTGGGCATAGTCAAAGGAGTCATTTGCTTTTTGTAGTGCATGTATACCGTTCTGAAAATGATACGGTGAGGATCATTAGTGCCAGGAAGGCGACAAAAAAGGAAATTAGAGATTTTCAAGAGGTGAAATAAGGAGAGCATATGCGAAAAGAATACGATCTAAAAAAAATGAAATTGAGACCCAACCCTTATGTGGGAAGGCTAAAACAAAGCGTAACAATTCGTCTGGACAAGGACGTTATCGAATATTTTAAGGTTCTCAGTGAACAGACCAGTACGCCTTATCAGACTCTTGTGAATGACTTCTTACGTAGCTGTAAGGAGCAGAAAATGACTCCTAAAACTATTTGGAAAAAAACGGGCTAAGGGGGCATAGACCAGGATGATGGGATTTAAAGAGCGGGGAGTGGGTCCACGAGCATGTTGCTAACAGGACCTTGGAGTAGGCGATGCCATCAACACCAATTCCAACTATCGCTACCAGAAAGACCGCCATTGGCGGTGTCGCAATTGTAATTTACCTCCTCGTTTACTTTACGATTCGTTGGGCTTGGCAGGAAACATGGGAAAAAGATGGCAAGGCGTATGTGATTTTTCCTTCCTCTCCCATTGCTGTGTACTTTGCATTTCGTCCGCTAATGTTTCTTGATGGCATGATAACCGGGATGCGTTTTCATATCGGACCCCATCACTGATTTCGTGAAGATTCCCGACATTTCTTGAAGTTTGGCTATTTTTGGCTACTTTTCCTTGTAACTGATTGAAAGCAAATGAAAGTCATCGAATCCGCCAGACTTGTTCTCTGTTAATGGTTGTCATCAAAGCTAGTGGCCCTTGCCTTCCTTTGCGCCATTGGTGGGATTTGGAGCGAATACAAAAGACGCAATAGCTTCCTGACTTTTCTTCGCTAACGCAGAGCAGTCGGTAAGTTTCCCATCCTGATACTTATTTTCTCTCTCATCTTTCTTGGCATTCACCGCTTTTAGTACCGTGGCGGCGATGTCTCCCAAATAAGTACTTTCGCTATCTCGAACCAGGTAGCTGGAAGAGCCTTCAAGGACTTCCATGCTCCAGCGATTTACCGGAACGCCGGAGGGCTCGAGAAGAAGCCGAACGAGCGCGATACGTTTCGCACCGTAGTCGGGAAAAACGTTCTTAAGATTCTTTTCTTCGCCATCGTAGAGTTGGGGATTGTCGTGTGCATAATGGAGTTCCTGAAAGACACGGTTTTCAACTTCGGCTTCGGAGAGCAATTCTCCAGCGATCTTTGCGTTCGCCTTAACAACTTTGCGAAGACTCTCTTTGATAGCGGAGAGCTTTCGATTGTGCACTGAAAGAATACGCTTCATGGTATCTGTTTCAAGTTCCTCGAAAGTTTTATATCCCAGATTGGCTAGCAGTTTTCTAACTAAATTCTCCGGAATGAAATCGCCAACCAGGCCAGACATATTTTCTTTGTAATGATCGGTAAAGCACGACTTATTCGACTGTAGCGCACCGACTAGGGCAAATTTGACCACCTCGAAATTCTTGGACTCTTCGACCTCCCGCACCACCCGGTTTCTATTCCACATGTGAAATTGGCCAATCATTCGATCGCCGTTACCAACATTTTCTCTGCTCGTTAGGACAAGGTGTGGGCCCCCTTGTCGCACTCGTTTGCCACCAATGTTCGTGTACGTGACTTCCCCCGGCGTAAATTTTATCTGAGCTTCGTATTTAGTTTTCCCTGTTTTATCCACCGTTTTTTTTACCGAAACTCCCGTGGGTAGTTCTAATTGGCTGAAAATAGGGTCCTCGGCCAAGCTCTCGAGCAAGTATCTGTAGAGCTTTGCCTGCTCGGAGCCTTCGTAAATCGTATCGTGGAGAAATCCGAGCTGGCCAGCCCAAACGGGGTAGCTACTCCAGTTGGGACGATTGTAATGACAACGTTGGCAGGCCTTTTCGTTGAGGTTCACGTTCCCATCCCGAGTGCGCACTTCAGAATGGTAAAATCGAGCCTGGTGAAAGTTTTGAACTTCAAAGTGATCGGGGTTCTCGAGGGCTACCGCAACCTGGGCGGTACCAGTTCCATTATTCATTAGGATTCTAGGGAGTAAGGGGGAGGCCGATTGTTTACTCTCCGTATCGATCATGATCGAATAGTTTCGCCGAAACTCGGCCGGAAGATTTTTGACGAAGGGGCCCCCACTGCCGGATTTACCACGGGAGTCAGAAATTACTTTAAACAAGTCATCCGGCATCCCCACTGAATTTTTCAAAGTCTCATCGGCAATTGCTGCAATTGTAGTGAACAGCATGAGAAAAACAATTTGCACGAAATAATTTTATCCCACCGAGGGGTTCCGAGTTATATTTAATTTCTCAAGTCGGCATACCAGCTGCGTTGAGCTAATCGATTGGGTTTTTGCAATCGCCGAACTATAAGTTCCGCCTTTGATCCGGTGTTTTTCACACTGTGATACCATAATAAAAACTTTCCCATTCCAACATCATCAGGGGGCTATCAAATGATAGGGCGATGGATCGTGGTTATTCTCGTTAGTGGATTTGTCATTAGCGCCTGTAGTAAGTCGGGCGGAGCGGGTTCGCTTTCCTCCACAACGAAACTGACGAGTACCTCCCTAGGAACTCGAACGTCCTCTGGGTTGAATGTCGCTGTGCATCCCTGCCCGACGGGAACTGTTACCTGTGTGACGCCCTCAAATTTCAGCGGTAAAGCGATCAAGACAGCGCTCCGAATCGGCTCCGGCGGCACTTACATTAGTGTGACTACGGCCACGAGTGGAGATTTATCAAAGGTAACCTCCTCGACGACGCTGAACGATTTTGATTTCGCAGCTGGACTTACCTTTTCCGCGACGGGTTCCATCGAAAAGGAATTCGATGCGGGGGCGAGTTTCAAAGATGCTTTGATGTTTTTCGATTATATCGATGTAACTTTCACGGCCCCCTCGTTCGGGGTGAGCACCGCAACCACTTTAAGACTCGTTTTCGCAAACGATGAAGTCTTGGGATACACGATGGGAGACGTTCTGATTAAAGACGGAACCGATTTCAAATGGTGCTCGACGGGCGCGGCTTCGCTTTCCTCATGCTCCACGACACGTCCCGCGAGCCCCATCGTGAATGCAGAGGTGAGGGATTATGCCGAGGCAGGGAGTCCAGTCATTCCCTATTTCACGACGGAAGTCTTCTCGAGTAGTGCAGGAACATCACCCGTAACGACAACTTTCGCCGAACTAAACGGAAAGGCTTGGACGTTCAGCTTCGA
>JAHFAF010000192.1 GCA_023250715.1 Pseudobdellovibrionaceae bacterium
GAGCAAATCCCAGTGCCGGAACACATTCGGAAAAATGGGTTCCAAAGTGGTGCGCGCGAGAATGAGAGAGGAGACAAACCCCACCATGAACACGGGGTTTAGACTATTCAGCAGTCTTCGCTGGCTCGGCTGCAGGAAAAACAAGAAACACCTCTTCCAATCGATAAATATCGACCGCGCTCTTTACCGTCACTGTCTGCAAGATACCGTTGGTGTTCGGAATGACGGCTGTCACGTATCCCAAAAGAAGCCCCTTCGGGAAAATCCCTCCGAATCCGGAAGCTACGACAGTGTCGTTGACCGCAACATCCTCGAGCCTGTCGACATATTTGAGCCGGCAAGAAAGCTGTTTCGCCTGGCCCGAGATAATCCCTCGAGCACGGCTCCTTTGGATAATGGCGTCCAAGTTGCTCGTGGGATCGATCAAGGTCAGTACGTCGGAGTAATGAGGCGTAACCCTTTGGACTCTTCCGACGAGCCCCGCTGTACTGATCACGCCGAGGCCGAGCGTTACCCCATCGGCCTCACCCTTATCGATGCGAATAAGAAAATAATCACTCGAAACATCGTGGGCAATCACGTGAGCGGGGACGAGCTTATGCTCGACCGTCTCGCGAAATTGAAGAGCCTGCCTCAAGCGGTCGTTTTCGAGCTCTACTTCCTGCAAAGCAGCGACTCTCGCCCTCAGGGCAGTCACCTCTTGCTCCAACGTTTCATTGAGTTTCTGGGTATTCACCAGCCAGAGATAGTGATCGAGAACGGACCGGGCGCCATGTCCCATGTAGAAGAAATTTTTCTGCAATCCGCCTGCCGCAGAAATGAGAAGATTGTCGATCTTTCCGGTCTGCCCCTGGCGATGGCGGTGGATATAAAGGGCCAACACGCAAACGCAAACCGTGAAAAGCGCAAAAAAGGCGTATTTCCGCTGATTAGGCACGGGCTGTATTGCTTTTAACCGACTTACACTTTATATCTAAGTGCTTTATAAGTCAGCAAATTGCTGGTGTTTTTTACTGTAAACCGAAGTGAAAAAAGCGAGCCACCATGTTGGATGCCATCCGCAAAAGAACAAATAGCGTCATTTCAAGTTTCATCATCTTACTCACCGCGGCCGTCATGGGCATGTGGGGAGTGGAACGACTCCGCGATACTCAAGACACTTCGGCCGGTGGCGCCGCGGCATATGTAAACGGAGAAGTGATTACGAACCGCGAGTTCAACCAAGAGTACGAATATAAAATGATGCAGTACCAGCAGATGTTGGGAAGCCAATACGACGAGAAGTTCATGGCAGCGCTCCAGATCCCGCAGCGTGTACTCGACGAAATGGTTCAGTACAAACTTCTTGCGCAACAGGCATTGAACCTAGGCATCGTCGTCCCGGATTCGGAACTTGCGGATTACATTCGATCCGTCCCGTACTATCAAAAGGACGGGAAGTTCGATGCGAGTCTCTACTCAAAAATGCCGAATCGGGGGATGGAAGAGAAGCGGCAGCGCGAGCGCTTAAGGCTCACCAAATTTCAAACATACCTGGTCGATCGGATTCGCCTGACGCCGCTAGCGGTTCGCCAAGCCTATGCTTTGCGAGAGACAAAGCTAGATCTCGATTATGCGAAAATTGATTTTAACGCCCTGGCTGGTACCCGTAAGGTTGGAGCCGCAGAAGTAGACGCCTACTTGAAATCCGCGCCGGAAGCGGATCTCACTGCCTATTATGAAAGTCACAAAAAGGATTACACCCAGCCCGCCGCGGTCGAGCTCCGACAAATTCGGGTGGGACTGCCTTTCCAAGCTCCGGAACCAAAAAAGCAAGAAGCGCGAAAAAAGATAGAAGACATAGCGAAGGATTTGAAGCCCGACAATTTTGGCGAAGTCGCAAAGGCAAAATCGGATGACGAGTACGCGAAAAAAGGCGGCCTGGTCGGCTGGGTAAACCGTGGCTCCCTCGAGCCCTCACTAGAGGATGCGATCGACAAACTCGAGATCAATAAGATTAGCCCGCCTGTTCAAACCTCGTTCGGGTATTACGTCGTCCAGGTTACACAACGCAAAGACGCTGTCGTAAAACCCCTGGCGGAGGTAAAGCGAATCATCGGAGAGGGCCTTGCGGCCGAGAAGTCGAAAAAAGCCTTTATCGATGAGAAAAAAGCGGAGCTCGAGAAGGTCCTTGCCGCGGGAAAACCTCTCGATGGGGAGCTTAAGAAATACAAAATCGAAGTGAAAAAGACAGGCCCCTTCTCCGCCGGTGGCGGAACCGTTCCGAGTATCGGACAAGCCGATGCGGTTTTGGATGCCGCGTTTGCTTTAACGCTGAAATCGCCCGTTGCAAAAAAACTCATTGAGTACCAGGACCACAGCTATTACTTGAAACTTCGATCTGTCGATCGCCCCAAGGAAGCCGACCTCGCCAAAAATCAAGACGTGGTCGAAAAGAGTGTCACCACATCTTTGCAGGGTGAGCTCATGAACACTTGGGTCTCGAGCCTACAAAAGACCGCGACGGTGAAATCGCAACTAAAGACGCGGAACCAGCCGGTGGCTGGGGAGTAGAACCTTGCTGCCCCGCCCTCCCTAGATAAGGGGGACTTTTCACAAGACGAGTCGCCTAATGCTAGAGAACCCTTCGCGCCCACACCAAAATCGGAAGTTTAGGAACCTGGAGACACGCCACGGGGCTGATAGGGAATGACCCCCAACGCCTCTAATTGATTCTGAATCACATAGCGACGGGCAATCTGGAAGGCCACTCCCCACTCTATGATTCGAGTAAAATAAAGGGCGTTTATCGACGATAAAACGATAAATTGGATCCCCCCCAATATTCAAAAATCCCCGCTTCCCCTCTCCCTGTAGGCAGGTTTTGCCAACAGCTGAGCTCCTATGAATTTCTCACTTACATTTTAAATTAGTTATTTCAATATGTTAACGACACACTCATGGCACTTCGCCAACGATATTCTTGATTCCAGATTCTATTCTGGTACATTCCCTCGCCTGTGACGCCTCAAGCCATTTCTATTTTGCCGTTTAGTGACTACCGCACCTTTCTCGCGGCCCACGCCCAGGAAATGAAACGCCGAAACACCCAGTGGAGCTTAGGCGCCTGGGCGAGACACATCGGATTGAAAACAACGTCCTCCCTCACGAAGGTCATCAATGGAGAGCGCAACCCGGGGGAAAATATTTCCAATCGGCTCATTCAATATTTTCGCTTTGATTCGGAAGAGGAGCGCCACTTTAGGGACCTCGTCAGTTTTCAAAAACTAAAAAAACATCCTGAGGTGAACGCCTTCCTCATTCAAAAACTTGCCGCAAAGAAAGAGGCCGGTGGATTCGCGCACGTGGACGAAGCGACTTTCTCCACTCTTTCCGAGTGGTATTACTTCGCGGTGCGGGAAATGGTAAATCTCGACACTTTTCTGGAAGACCCAAACTGGATTTCGCAAACGTTGCAGTTCAGTGTAGCTCCCTTAGAGATTCGAAAGGCCATTTCAAAATTGATACAGGTGGGCCTCCTTAAGCGGGACGCGAAAGACCGGCTCCAGCTTGCTAACGCGCGCATCGACACCACGAATGACGTCGCCTCGGAAGCGATTAAACGTTACCACGAGCAATCCCTTGAAAATGCGAAAACTGCGATTCGTACGGTCCCGGTCGACCACAGGGAATTCACTTCCACTACTTTAGTCATTGATCCAAAGGATCTCCCCGCCGCGAAGGAGATGATCCGAAAATTCCGGGAGTTTTTTGGACGTTCGATGGAGAAAAAGAAGGGTGAACGAGTGTATCAGCTCGAGATGGCTCTTTTCCCCGTCACGCGATCCTTGTAGGAGAATGCATGCATAATGGAATAATTTGCGGGCTTTTCATCTTGGCAATCATTGCCTGTGGAAAACCAGGCGGGCTCGTCCCCTATGAGCTAGCGGAAACGCAAAGCCACAGGCCTCAGGCCGTCAGCGATGAAAGCGTTGTGGGAAACGGAGGAAATGATCTTACGATTTCGTTTCTCTTTTACGCGCGACACACCTACCGCCTGGAAAAAAGTTTGGAGTTCATAGAAACGATCGATCCTCAATATAGGGGCTTGTTCTTTCAGTGGCTTGCGACCGGAGAGGTTCGCGTTCTTCCCGTCAAAGACGTCTCTGGCGGCGGAACGGAAAACGTGGGGCTAGATCCGATTTTCAAAAAAGCGGTGTTAAATATCGACGAAGGGTACTGGAAAGAGGCTCTGGACACGTACTCGAGTATTCATCCCCAAGATACTGGCCGAGTGTGGAATTCGCTCGTGGACCTTGCGATTGAGGCCGAAGTGATTCCCGCCGCCGCGCGAGTGCGAAGCGCTAGCAGTTTTCCTTCCTCGGGAGACCCAACCCGTTTGCGTCCGGCGTACACACCTGTGAGTAGGACCGATACCGAATTATACATTTTGGTTCAGAGCGCCCTCGTAGAGGATCTTCTTCCTTTATTGAAGAGCGATTCAAACTCCCGAATCTTCAAACCTTCTAGCCTTCAGGCGGTTGTTAACTTTCTCGAAGAACACAAATTCAAATTTATTCTGAACCGCGAAGGGATGACGGATGTCTACTCGCGCCCGGTTCACGCCAGAATCGTCCAAACGAATTCTGAATCGACCTGCGAGCTGGATCGGAATCGATTGTCGGCATATTTTTCCGTGAGTGGGAAAATAGACCCTGTGAAGATCCCCCATCTTTTTCATGAAGTCCTGCGGGAGGCTTCACTCCGCAAACTTATCGACGAAAAAGATGACTTTTACCGCTATTCTTCCCAACTTAGATTAAGCAAAGGCCCCTGGGGATCTCCGTTTTGAAGGTAAATGCTACTCCACTCCCACAATCCGAATCTCACCCGCCGGGACTTCGAAGTACATGCGAAGCGAGAGCAAGCTGAACGTTTCCAAGCCTTGCACGACCAGGCTCACAGAACCCTGAGCCGGAAGTTCGAGCGTAATAGGACCCGTAAAATTTCCGTTTCCTAACTGCAGTTGCAGATTTTGCAGACGAGCAGCACTTCCCAAATTCTCGAAGCGCAATTTCTTAAAAAGCCGATCGGGTTGCAGATTATTCACCTGCATGAGCCCGGGAGGGGCTGAGAAAATATCGCCGATCAGATAATCTCCGCCTGGATCGATGGGATCCACGGGCGCGCCGCCGCCCAACGCCTTATTGAAAAAACAATAACGAGTAACGGAGCTCACCGCCTGATTGATTCGCGTCGCACGAAGAACAATCAGACTATTGAATTCGTCCTCGAAGTACCGAACAGCGCGCTCGATTTTCACTCCGCCGGCCATATCAAACATCGAGACCAACGACCCCTCCACCGCTGCGACCGGCTGCCACTGCTCCTTCTTGAGCCAACTAGCGATCGCTGGCTCTTTCTCTAGTTGGGAGACAGAAAAATTATCGTACGCTTCCGGTTTCGCAAGTTCGTCGCGGTAATAAGTAAAAGCGGGATGCGAAGGGGGAAACGAGGCGGGGTCGCTCACCACTTTATCAATAAAAACAGCGGGCAAAAACTTGTCCTGGCTCGACTCTTCAACGCAGCGGCCGGCCCAATAGCCTTTGAGCTCTTTATGTGCCGGCAAACGCGCTTTTTCGAAAGAACTCTCGAGCCTTTGAAACAAGGTATCCGCAAAAACTCCCGTAGAACCGAGCAAAGCAATCGCAATTATTCCTCGAAGTAACATGTGGCCCCCTATAACCCTTAATTTTCGTGGGAAGGGAAGCTGATGTCACGACGCGCTGACGTTTGCTTGGTTCACCGCAGGGGAAAAAACTTGGGCTGTAGGGCGGAATTAAAAACCTGTTGGTTAGCTAGGCAAGAGGGATTTCTTTGTGGGGTTGCGACGATTTCGAAAGGAATCCACTACGATGGAATAGGCTCGTTCCAGGGTCCATACGTTCATGCACTGCATAGGCTGTGATTGATTCCGGCAAATATTCGCAGGTCTTGCTTGGCTGTCGCAGGGCTGACACAAAACGCTGGGATCTCGAAGAAGAACGTTTAAATCGGAGTTCCAATGAGGGTCCCAAGGCGGATCGGATGGACCATTGAAGATAATGCACGGAACGCCTAGTGCCGATGCCAGATGCATTGGGCCCGAGTTGTTTCCAATATACAAAGAGCAGGTTTGAATCTCCTGGGTGAGGCGGAATAAGGACTCCCCCCGTAACTTTTTTATTCCGTTCAGTAATTTAGCTTCTTCAGATTTCCTTTGCTCGATCCAAACGACCTCAAAGTCTTTCGAAAGTAGATTCGCGAGTTCCAAGAACCGTTCTAAGGACCACTTTTTGTATTCCCGACTCGCACCAGGGTGAATGAGGATCTTGTTATTTTCGCACCGGCTAAGCGGCAAGCCGAACAATTCAGGAGCGGGCGGAGCGGACACCCAAGTGTGATTATCTCCCATGGATTGCGCAAGTTTCTGTGCAATTCTCCAGTCCTTGACTCCGACGAGCTCGGAAGTCTTTACAGTCACGGGATGGGTCAGAGTCCAGGAAAGCCTTCTATGACTAGGTCCGACACGCATTGGAATTCGTGCCAAGCAGCCCAGCAAGAAAGACACCGGTCCCTGATCTTCCGAATAGAGACAAATGTCCGCACGGATACTCCTCACCAATTTGAGTAGGTCGAAAAATCTGTAAGAATGGCGCCATGCTCTTCGGAAATATTCGTTCGAAAAGACATGGACGTTGGCTCGGGGAATCTCTTCAAAAAGCGGCTCGGATACCGGAGTGCAAAAGACATAGAAACTCCAGGACGGAAATCGTCGGCGCAGTTCCTGAAAGGCGGGGAGAAATACGATGGTATCCCCCAGTTGATTTACTTTGAATATAAGGCATTTCATTTGCGCTCTGTTTGTAAAATTGGGCCTTCCGGATTCTGCGTAGATAATTCTATCAAGCTTTAGAGGCTTTTCATTGTCTCGTAATGAAAATTGGCCGTGGCCCCTTCCAGTCAACGAGGGCTGTGGTCCTGAAATTTCGAGAGAATTTTCAAGGTGACAAGCTGTCTCGCTTCTTGAGTGCATAGCTGTTCTTTTTTAAACAGCGCATTACATCGAAACAACCAGGCGCATGGGTAAAGGGGTGGTCCTCTTATGACCGCGAGGGTATTCTAGATCCACAGATGAATCAGTCGGGGAGGCGTTTAGTGCCACGTGCTTCAATTACGGTTCGCGGCAAGAGTGAACCGGTTTCGAGGAGTGGCGAAATTTCTCCCGGTGTAGCCGTCGAACTTCTTAAGATTTTACGTTGTCCGCATGATTTTTCAGTACTGGATCCTCATGGGGAGGATCGTCTCAATTGCCAGAAGAACCATGCCTTTCCAGTCATTGAGGGAATTCCGGTCCTTTTGAGATCGGATCAGCCTGAGACTCTTTGGGTTGCCGGCGCCTCATGGAAGAGCGCCAATAACTGGATGGAGGGTCTCGACCGTTCCGACCCTCGTTTCGTCAGCACTTTAGGCGTCAGCGATAAGCTGCGTGCATCCATCTCTCTTGCATTGAAACGAAAATCCGAATGCGCGGTGGATCCCGTGATCAGTCACTTGGTTCTGGCTACGTCAGGCTATCTGTATGAAAAGTTAATTGGAAAATTGGACTCCACTCCGATCCCTCATTTGCGCATGGAACGAGGGGATGGAAAGACGCTCCTCGATGTCGGCAGTAATTGGGGCCGCTGGACCATGGCCGCAGCCATGAGTGGTTACCGGGTAGTCGGCCTGGACCCCTCGATTGGCGCTTTACTGACAGCAAAGAGACTCGCCGAAAAGTTAGGGCTGCGTTGTTGGTTGGTTTGCGCAGACGGCCGGTTTTTGCCATTCGTCGACCAATCTTTTTCAAGGGTGTTCTCCTATAGCGTCCTCCAGCATTTTGAAGAGCCGGATACAATCCTATGCCTTCGGGAAGTCGGTAGAGTGCTCGAGAAAGGAGGAAGTTCTTTAGTACAAATGCCGAACCATTATGGAGCTCGTGGTTTCTACCACCGGTGGCGACGTGGCTTTAGACCGGCTGCCGGGTTTGATGTCAGATACTGGAAACCGAAGGACCTCGTCCGAGTTTTTCGTCAAACGATTGGGGCAAGCAAGCTTTCGGTCGATGGATTCCTAGGGCTCGGGATTCAGGCAAGCGACTATCGAATCGTACCGTTGAAGTCGAAACTCGTAATCTTAATTTCAGAATTCTTACGTCATTTAGCC
>JAHFAF010000536.1 GCA_023250715.1 Pseudobdellovibrionaceae bacterium
AACCTGTGTCGCTGTTTCATAACTTCCCTCACCTGCGACAAAGACTTCGAGTTCGAGAGTTCGGTTTCCAATTCTTCTTAGATTTCGCTCCGTATATTCCGCCTTGTCTCCGAGCTTTAGTTTTAGTTTGGCAAGAATTTCCTCGTCGGTAGGACCCGCGGCCGAGGCAAGGCGCGCAATGAGAAGAAGTGCGAGAAAGATACAACGAGATTGCTTCGCTTGCGCTCGCAAGTTCATTTTATTCTTTTCCCAAGGATCATCATGGTGCGCACTAAAACGACAAAGGAAATACCGAGAGAAATGGCCGCGGTGACCGGCAAGCCTAAAATTTGAGGATCTCTATCTTGAATGAGGAATACAATTCCCAGGGCAAAGAGGGCGGTGCTCAACGTCGATACCACCCAGGTATGGGCAAGAAGCTTCACCGAAAGACTTAAGTCAGCCGTCTCGGGGCTACGGGTCTCAAATGCAAAGTTATTCTGAGACCATACGCGCAAAAAGCGTTTCAATAGTCGAGGAAGATTTTCGATGAGCCCTTGCGTGTCTCTCCCGATAACTAGGAAATCTCGCATCACCCGCTCCTTGCTGTAGCGGGAGGTGAGAACTTTTTTTGCGAGTTTCGTTCCGACCTGCATGATGTCGAAATTCGGTTCGAGTTTCTTCCCCATTGCCTCAATCGTGACCATTGCCTTGAAAAGGAGCATGAGCTCACGAGGTACTTGGAGGCGATGGCGGACAGCGATGGAAGTGGATCGAAGAAGTAAGCGCCCTGCGTTTAGCTCTCCTAGGGACATACCGACGTAGGGAGAGATGGTGTCCATCAAGTCTTTCTGTAAGCGATGGATATCGGTTGCGCCGCTGGGATTGCAAAGATTGATGTATTCAAACGCGAGAGTCTCGTAATCCTCCTCGATTAACGATGTAAAGAGAATAAGAATACTGTCTTGAACCTTGCGTGAGAGCCGTCCCACGATTCCGAAATCGATGATACCAATGTGGCCGTCAGGAAGGACGAAAAGGTTTCCCGGGTGAAGGTCGCCGTGGAAAAGCCCGTCCATCATTACCATGTGAAAAAATACATCGCTTCCAAGCTCGACGATGTCGGATGGCTTGATGCCGGCGCCAATGATTGCTTCACGGTCGGAGAATCGGATACCGTCGAATCTTTCCAAAACGAGAACGCGATTGGTGCTCACCTCTTCATGGACTCTGGGGATTCGAATTCTCTCGAATACGGTAAGGTTGCTTTTGATTTTCCGGATATTGTTTGATTCGACCCTGAAATCCAATTCCTCCAAAATAGTATGAAAAAACTCTTCGACAAGCCCGCGCGGGTTGAAAGGGCGGCTTTCCGGAATATAGCGATCCATGAGCTGGGCAAGTCCGCGCAAAATAGAAATGTCATTGTGAATGACAGGGGCGATGCCAGGCCGTTGGATCTTAACGGCGACTCTCTCCCCCGTTTTGAGGACCGCTCCATGCACCTGCGCGATCGACGCCGCTGCCATGGGCGTTTCCTCGAATTCCGAAAAAATATCGGTGAGCGGGCGCTTCCATTCCATCTCGAGGGCTCGTTGAATTTCCTTGTACGGAACGCCTACGACGGCGTCTTGAAGTTTCTGAAGTTCTTCCACCACGGGCTCGGGAATGAGATCTGGCCGTGTTGCAAGCAACTGCCCCAACTTCACGAAAGTGGGCCCAAGCTCCTCAAAGCTTCTTCGCAGTCTTTCGGCAAAGGGGACCTGCTGAAGGCGAGGAATCTCCGTGTAGCGCGTGGGCAAGAAGCGAGAGAGCTTCATGCGGTGAACGAGATCTGCAAAACCGTGACTTACAAGAACGCCAAGTATTTCGCGCACACGACCGGCGTTCTTAAACGCTTGCGTGATCTGCGTGGCCGTTGAAAAAAATTTCATTCGTCGGCTATTCCCAGAGTGACTTCCCGTTCGTCCATGTCGACGTGCACTACCTGTACTGAAAGTGCACTTCCCACTGAAAGCGTCTCGTGCCCAGGGCGTTTTCTCAGACAGTGCGCTTTCGGATCAAATTGGTAAAAGCCATCCAGCGTGTCTATCGGGATAAATCCATCCGTTGCGATTTCGGTCATCTCCACGAACACGCCGCTTTTCACCACACCCGAAATGATACCTGCAAACACATCACCCAATCGGCGCGAGAGGTACCAGCATTGTTTACGCCGAACGATGAAACGCTCGGCCTCCATTGCCTTTCGCTCTCGATCCGAAGTGTGTTCGCCAAGGGAGTCTAAAGAATCCTCCCCATCTCTTTCTTTATCGGTAATTTTTCTCCTGTGAATTAGCTGCTTTAACGCGCGATGTACTACCAAATCGGGGTACCGTCGAATGGGTGAGGTGAAGTGGGCGTAGTCGCGAAGTGCTAAACCAAAATGGCCGCGCGGTTCTGTCTCGTAGTGGGCCTGTTTCTGTAGGCGAAGGATAGCTTTATGAAGCGTTCCGGCCCCTGTGAGATGCCGCGTTGCATCCAAAAGCTGAGAGAAGCCCTTGGGTGTGAGGTCTTTCAAGCTTTGGGTAATACCCAGCGAGCGCAAGAGTTGATTGAGATCCCCCAAAGCATCGGGGCTAGGAGCTTCGTGAAC
>JAHFAF010000537.1 GCA_023250715.1 Pseudobdellovibrionaceae bacterium
GCGATTTGAGACGAGTAGGGCAGTCTCTCGTTCGAGATGCGCAATTGGAAGGCGATGTGCTTACCTTGCTAGCAGAGGGAACGGGCGGCTTAGTGCGAGTCCGCTGGCAACGCCTGGGTAATTCCAAAGAGAGCACCTAACGTATACTTAAGGTGTGCCGTTTTTCCTTCTAGCCTTGCTTCTAATTTCTCTGTGGCCCAACCCCGCCTTTTCCATTGCCACCATTTGCCGCACCGTGGAGCGAGTGGCGCAGGAGACCGGCGTTCTGCAAGAAGCGCACACTCCTGATAATGCACTCAAGTATGCCGACCCGCTTTTCTTAAGAAAAAAAATTGAGGCCGGAGATCTCTTCGAGGGAAAGTATGAGATATTGGGCCATCTCGTGACGGGCGGGGAGGCGAATGTCTTTCTCGCGAGGACTCTGCCTATCGGGCCGGAGTCGAAAGAAGTGATTCTTCGAAATTCAAGTGTCGACGAAAGCGTCAAGCAGCAGAAATTTATCGCGCGAGCGCGCAAGCAGCCGAACGGACATTTGATAGTTGAGGCCGAACAGATAGGAACCGCCCTGGTGATGCCACATGAAACAGGAGCGCTAGATCTTTATGAAGCGATGAAGAAACCTTTGACCGTGGAGAATGCCAAATCCTATCTGACCCAATTGGCCTATGGGATTAAAGCGATTCATGATGCGGGAATCGTACACCGGGACATTAAGCCATCGAATGTCCTCATTCTCCCTAATGGCGAGATACGCATTCTCGATTTCGGGGCCGCAGTGAATAGGGACTCTCCCCCCGTTCCGCTCGAAGGGACCCCTAGTTATTTCCCGCCGGAGGTGGCCAGAATGGAGAGTGTACGGCCCACTCGGCGCCAAGATACCTTTGCATGGCAAAGGGTAGCGGAAGAGATCTCGGATAGATTGAAGAAAGAAGAGAGTCCCGCGAATAGTCAGGCCGTTCAAATCTTAGGTAAGCTGAGTGCTCGCGATCGAAAATTTAAATCGGCGGATGACGTGATTGAAGCCCTCAGCGCCGAATGGCCATGAAGTATTCCATTCACTCAAGTTTGGCGGCGATTAAAGCCATGGCCCGCTCTCGGACACCGGGAGAGACCCACTTCTCTTTGGATAACTCAAGCAGCGTGTTTTTAGCGTCCTTCAGACTCTTTGACCGATCTTTAAAATGGTTTTCGATCGCAGTGTAAAAAGTTCTCGCGTCGATTGAATCCTTTGATTCCGCGATGAGTCTGTCTCGTACGATTTTTCTTATGTCCGCCCAAACTTCGTTCTCTGATTTATCAAGAGCAGTAGCGCCTAGAATGGCGGTCGAGGATTGCACTAGCCTATCGAATCTCAGGTTCTTTTCCTCGTCGGAACCCTTTACTTCGGAAAATTCCTCAATCGAAAGAAAAGCAGCAAGCTCGAAAACCACTTGGACATCCGGGCGAGCGGGGGCCACGTCGCCCTCAATTCGATGGCCCACATTCGTGACGTTCGCTTTCCAAACACCGTTGAGCTGCCATTTTGCCTGATTCAAGGGAAGAGGTGCGCCGATGTATTTGTGGAGCCTGTCCGAGCTCGCAAGCTCTAACAATTGCTTTGCCGCGATCACTCGAACGGTCATCCTCTCTTTGGTTTGATAGGAAAGTTCAAGAAGCAGCCCCAGCTCCTGCTGGTTCTCGGCCAGACAAAAACCGCTCAAACAAAAAAGGATCAGTGCAGCTCGCAGCATGGGTATCGGTCTCCTTCGAAAAGTGCGCTCTTATAGCACAGAAGTGAATCCCCACACCTGCCAAAGTTCGTCACTGGGTCGAAGAAAAAATCCACATAAAATTAAATACTTAATCACTCCATCCAACCTCAAGACTGCCCTACAAGCTCTCGGGCAATGCAAGTGGCTTCACGGTATAATTGTATTGGGATAATCCATCATTTTTGCCCTGTTTTTACTCACTGCATCAGCGACACTTCCAAAACCTATTCATGCTAATCGAGTCCCCTCATTTTGCCCGTAGATTCGGGGCGCTTCTCATTCTATTGCTCCCCTATTTGTGTTTAGGCTCGCCCGTGAAAGTCGATCCAGAAGGTGAGCTGATCGTGGAGGTCTCTCTTTCCGATGCAACTCAATTATCGGAAGGCTTCATCATCTACCCCGACGGCGAAGACTGGCTCTTTCCATTGGGCGAGCTCGCCGATGTTTTGGGAATCGCTGCGACGGTAAATTCTCGAGGAAAGAGCGCAAAAGGATTTATTCTCCAAGAGGATCGTGTTTTCGAGTTGGATCTCAAGAGTTCCTGCCGTGTCTTTTTGGAAAAAGAGTGGCGCCCATTTAATTGCGATAACGTGGTTTTCTTCGGGGAGGAGATTTATGTTCGCCGGCTCCTCCTGGAAAAGTGGTTTCCGGTGAATATCGTGGTTAATCCTTACAAGGCAAAAGCTTCGGTCATCCCCCGAGAGAAATTGCCGATTCAGTTAAAGCGAGAACGTGAGGCGGAGGCGGCGAGGGCAAAGGGAGGAGTGGCTTTCGATCTAGGGTACCCGGTGCAGAGTCTGCCCCATTCCGTTCTTTCTTTTCCCTTCATCGATCTTCAATTGGGCCTTACCCACAGTGAAT
>JAHFAF010000193.1 GCA_023250715.1 Pseudobdellovibrionaceae bacterium
ATGGCCGCATGGGGTTTAAGACCGTTCCGGCGCTGGAGACAGGGTATCCACTAAAAGATTTGCCGGAAGCGAATGAGTATCTTTGGTATCCGATGAATGCCACCTATAGAGACCTTCGCGGATATCTCGATGAGGTCTCAAACAGAAGGCAAGGATGGACAAGCGACGATGCGAATGACCTACGTCGCTTGTTTGACGCCACATCGCAAGCCTACTCGCAGTCTCCTCGTCATCACGGAACTCAATCTGGAAAGGATCCTAACTGCGCCCGAACTTTCGAGGCACTGGGTTCTCGACCGACGGATCCCTCGTCATGAACCTCTGGGGACATGAGCTTCCGACGACAGATCGCCCGATCGGCAGGCGCTTCGCGAGGGCTGGCTATTTCCTCGCGTTTTTCTTTACCCAAGCTGCAACTGCGGTGCCCTGCGGCCCTCTTCTAGCGGCTCTGTCAGCGGAACCATCCAGGAATGTCGGTGGGGTTCTGGACTTGGCCACCCACTCAAACCGGTCCGATACCAAACCCTGGTATGAACGCCACACGGTTGAAAACTATGCGATCTCTTTCACGGGAACTCCGATTACCGAACCGGTTGCCGTCGTCACACAAACTTATTACTCGGATAAATTCATCACCCGTCGCTCCGAGATTAAGCGACTTGATGCACCCAATGCCCAAGTCATCGACGAGATGGCTTCTAAGGGTCTAGCGGTAGACGGTAAGGGGAGAGTTATTTTTGCGGGCCGTAGCTATGAAGCGAGCCGCGAAAACGCCTACACCTTGATGTCACTTGAAGGTGAGGTAATGCGAAAGCTCTCGCATGAAGGCTGGAAAAAGTATCATAGCGAAATCGACTTGCGTCTAGACTTTGCACTCGAAGATTATCCGAAGGATTGGCCTCAAGAATTCTTGAACTTCCTGAGACGCAGTGCTCACGAATGGGACAATGCCATGCACTCCAGCTACGTCGAAGTTTTTCGACGGGCAAGCTCCGGAGAAGTGGGCGAGCGAGTCGGAGTCTTTCTCAATCTCTCTCACCCCTATTTTCAATACGAGATCCCGGCCGAAAACCTGGGCATCTACCGGCAACGTCGCCACCCCGCCTACCGCGCGCATCCCCTGCCCACCGGGACATCGAGCCCTGTCCAAGAATGGATCTATACGTCCGGGTTTCCCGCGCGGCGGCTAACGATGGAGGATTTCTTCGGAGAAGAGCTTCCCCTGCCTCGCGTGAGACTAGCGGAGGACGAATGGGTAGCCCAGAACAGGGATGTAGGCATGAGAAAAGTAGGTGGGGTGAAGAGCGAGCCCAGAAACTGGAGAATCCGACAGGGGGTTAGCCCACAAGTTTTCGGCGAGATTCTCATGCAATACCTTCGTGTTCTTTATGATTCCGGCGAGTCTCAAGACTACCGCGAAAATGGAAATTTCATCTACACTTATGGTCCTCGCCCTTCGGTAATACGCTACGCGGGCATAGACCCGATCACCAACGAGAAGAGTCGAAGAGGAGGGCTTGGGTTTGAGATCCTTTCCCCCACGCCAATCGTTCGCTATGGACTTCAGTGGTGGAAACTCCGATCTACTCCGCGCAAGATGCTCGACCAATTGCTCAATATCGAGCGCACTCGCGGCTGGACTGCAGAAGAAGCGGAGAATCTCAGAGAAGCCTTCTTCTTGCTGTCAGAGGGGGGCATGCGTTCTGCGGGGCTAGTTCCGGCCAATCACATTTCGGAGGGAAATAATCATTAGAGTCCCCAAGCGTTAAACCCGTCTTTTCTTTTTAGTCGGACGCGGTTGAATTATTCTCAAACACTCCTCTACCACCTGTTTCTCGAAGACCTTCCGATCTATTGAAAAATCCTCGGTGGTCAACGACACCAAAGCACCGGTGATGGCCGTTTGAATAAGTTTGGCATCAATTTGATAGTCCTTACTCTCAAATTGACCCGATTCTGTTCCTCGCTCAATGAGAGCAGCGATTCGCCCGTGCCCCATGCCGACAAGCTCTGTATTAATCTTCCTATACTTAGCGTGGTGACTGGAGAGGAAATAAAAAAGCATCCAGACTTGGACATGCTCTGGAAAATCATCAAGCCATCGAAACGTACTTGAAATATAACTTTTGAGCTGCTCTGTCTCCGATGTCCCCCTCTCAATGGCTCGAATGGCGATGGCTTGGAAATGACCACGAATGTACTTAACCACCAATTCAAATAATTGCTCTTTGTCGGGAAAATAATGCTGAATCAGCGGTCGCGTGACCCGGCAGATCTTTGCAATCTTGTCGTAAGTTGCCTTTTCTATACCAACTGCCGCGAAAACTTTGATGGCGGCTTCCACAATCTGGATCTGCCGTTGTTGGGCTTTAGAGGGTGGTAGTGACAGAATCTGCTGAGAAATCAGATAGTCGAGATTTTGACCTGGCTTAGCTGGCACAGCCACCATTTGAATCCTTGTCATCCGGTATTTGCTAGAACTGAAGCTCACTAACCTACCCAATGTGTCTGATTAGTAAAGAGTATTGTCATTATTAAAAATACTATTTACTTTTATGTAAATTATAATTATGACACAGCGAGTGAATGGATTGGGTCACGAGAATTTTACTGGAGGGGCAAATGGTTATTCAAAAATATCTAATACGCATGTTCGTTGGTCTATGGTCGCTAGCAATTCTGGCTGTCTGTGGCAATGCCCACGCCTACTCAACGAAGCGCCTCTTTGCCTACTGTGAGGATCGCAAATCGCTTGAACAACTCGCCGAGTACCCGGAGACCGACCGAAGTTTGGAAGGCCTACGCGTTACCGTTGAAGTGACGGGAAAAGAGAAGCTAAGGTACGGCGCTTTCGTAGAAGGCGGCAAAATTTCCTCAACTGAAAGAGCGGCCTTCTCGGAAGAAATGAGCAGTGCGAGAAAAGCGGGAGAAGTATATTCGCTGGACGTCAGGACCACTCTGGACTTCAATTTGGCGGCCTCTACATCGGATAGTGGCAAAACCTTCAGCTCCCCCGATACGAAACGCCAATTCACACTAACAATTCGAAAGGGAACGACTTCGAGCCCTATTCAAGTGTCGGATAAAAATAAATTGTATGGTGGAAATTACGTTCACGTAGGAATCCTGACCACCACAGTCTACAGCCACCCTGAAGGTAAAGCGTCGCAAGCCCGGCAGGTAACTCACGAAGAGCTTCTTTGCAGCGTTGTGAAATGACAAGGGAGCACGTTTGAAGAAAAAAAATACAGCCACTTTATTTGAACGAGATCGCGAGCGCCTCAGGATTTAAAGTGAAGGCCCAAGTTTATGATAGCAACGTCGATATTCAGGGTTGATTGGCCACGAATCGTTCAAAGGAACTGAATGAATTGGTCGAAATTAAGTCGTTTTACTTCGGGCAGACACGAAAGTTAAACGAATAGGAGAAGCTGACAGAGTGGCCTTCGACAACATGAGGCTAAAGGACGGAGAAAGGTTTTGTGATTAGAAGAAAACAAATATGGCCAGGGAGTTCTTCGAGAGCTCGGTCTTTAGCCATGAAAAAAAGGGGAAATGAATGAAAGCACTTTATATGTTGCTGATTGCTCTCTATGCTACCACTCCGTCTTTCGCCGGAGTTTACCTCCATTACTCTTGCCCAATTGAACGCGAGGACTCCTCTTCCGTGGCGTTTTACGGGAAAACTCTTGAGATATATTACCAACAAAAAACCCTGACCGCCCCTGAACACGGTGAGAAAAAAGTGCTTACGCTGAAAGTGCTGGACGCCCCCGGCAGAAAGCAGGTAGGGCGCGCTTTGGTGATTGATGCCAGCTCGGATCAATCCGAAACCATCAGCGGAGCATTTGGTCAGGAACCAGTCCTGATCGCACGAGGAAAGAAGCTCCAGAACTTTTTCATCCATTTGGAGCTAAAAGACGGCCGTAGTTTCAATGAGAGAAGCTCTCCTGATGAGCCGGAGGAATCAAGGTATTACTATCCCGCGAATAACTTTAGTGCTTGGTTCCTTAGCGACGGCGTGGCACCGGGATTTAGTCCACTTTTTTCCACGGGGAACAAGATGAAGGTCTTGGATTGTAGTCGAGTAAACTACTATCTTCAGGGCCCTTAACGATGACTGTTTCCCTTAGGGGCAAGAGAATGAAAATCAAAATAATAACGTTTCTGGAATTGGAGGGAAAATGGGACAAAGAAAGAACCAAACAATATTAACCGGATTAATAGTGTTATTCGGATTAACCATTACAAGTGCGTATGCGGGCGGTGGAAGCACCGGAGTTCACTACCTCTGTGGGAGTCGGACTCTCAAGCTTTCTTTCCAGCTCGACAACCGTCCTGAAAGCCGTCACTACCCCAAGGGGACAAAAGTGCTTGTTCACGAACCGATTTTTAAATCCAGCTTCTTTACGGTCACCAAGTTCGTAGAAGACAGGGAAACAACGACGCTCGCTTTCAAGGGACCTGATGCCAGCCAACCCAGAGACGTGACCGTCGAGTGGCTTGGAAATTCTATCATCGATAATATTCGAATCACTTATGTGTGGGGGATGCATAAGGACACCGCGAAAGACGGTGTTTGCACGGTGCTAAATTGACGTTCGCGATGAAGAAACATTCGGTACTCATTGGGAGGACCGTACTTTTTATGAATGAGGGAGGAAAGGCACATGACGAAACTCTTGATCTTGGCAATTAGCACATTGGCCATTGGTTCTACGCTTCTAGCGAATGAGGTCTCTGGCGACAAAGCGAGCCGGCTCATCGACGCACTTAACGGCGTTGGAGCGTACACTCGCGGCAGCATTAAATTGGGCCACGGGAACAAAACGGCCAGCGAGATCAAATGCAGGTGGGTCCTGAGCCCCAAGCGCACCTCTTGTAGTTTGGTTGACAAAAATGAAAGTCCCGATGGCAGTTTCCCAACAGAAGGCGTGGCGAAAACCGCTCGTGGCGATGAGGCGAGGGCACTGTATCGCGCACTGGAGACAGCGGGAGTAAGGCCAGTAATCCGAGTTGACGTGGGGAGCCTGGAGGTCAGTTCAGTTGAATGCAACTGGAAATGGGCTGGCCTTAAGGTAGTGGATGAGCGGTGCGAGATTACAGAATAGTGATTGTGAGTGATGGGACAGCAGAAAAGCTTTATCGGAGGAGAAATTAAATGAAGAAGGTTATGTTGAGTTTACTTGTAATGGCGGGCGCACTATCGGCTGACGAACTATCACCGCTAAAGACGCGCGAGGTGCAGCTCAAAATACTGACGGATGCAAACGAAATGACAGCCTACGTATTTGATAAGGATACCGAGGGCGTGTCGAACTGCAACGATGGATGTGCACGTATTTGGCCACCGATTCCAGCGCCGGACGGTGAGGTCAAAGCACCCCTCTCCGTCGTGATTCGCAAGGATAAGAGCCACCAATTGGCGTACAAAAAGCGCCCCATTTACTTATACGCAAGTGACGAAAGACCTGGGGATATTAACGGAGATGGACTTAGTGGCATTTGGCACGTCGTCCATCCATAAAGGAGCAGCCCATGCGTTTCCATAATACTTTTTTAGTCGCCGTCATAGGAACCGGAATATTCAGCAGCGTAGCACCAGCAGCCGATGAAGAGTTTTGGCCATGTGAGAAACACGTGAGAACGGTGGTAACTGCGCGTGATTTCGAACTTCGGTTGATGCCGTATCGAACTTACGGCAATGTTGCGCTGGAAAAGAACCTGGACTTTTCCTCTTCCATACTTAAGCAGGAGATTACTCCGGGTGTGGCCAAGTTGGGTGTCAAACTTAATCCTAACACTGATGAGTTATTTGACGTCACCCCCCTGAAGTTTGCTGTAACGGTGAAGAGCAAATTAGATGGGGCAGAGAAAACTACTCCATTCCAGATAGAAGCGGAATTTCAGAAGAGTCAAAGTATTGTCCTGGGTGGACACCCTGTCGCCTGCGTGATCAAGAGAGTCAAGAATCTCTCTGATCCCTTCGACAGATAATAGTTTCAGTTTTTTTAACTACTAGAGGAGGGAAAATCCATGAATAAGTCACTTAACATAACCGCTCTGTTGGGGCTAGTGCTAGCGACATTCTGGGCCTTATCAGCGCAGGCATCGATTGAGCCAAGCCAAGCTTTTTCCGCCGCGCTGAATGTCGCAGAATCGGCCATCAGGGAGAAGTACAACTTGGGAAAAGAGTATCGGGTTTTCGAGGTGACTCGAATCTCAATAGGGAAATATGCCGAGGGGAAGTTCGGGGATTATTCGGCTAATCTGAACCTCTTCAAAAATTCCGACACAGCTGAAGTTTATAAGTGCGTCTCTTGGCTTTCTATCAGTAAAGTTCCCTTTGCTAAACAGCCTGCCAATGTGCGGATTCTTGAAGAGAAGATCAATGACTACCAAATCATTGCGAGGTTAGGGGGAGATCTCTCCACCACCTGCGATAGGTAGAGCATTGCAAGTTTGAATCTCAATTTTTATTGATGGAGGTAAATGACAATGAAGAACTTAATCTTATCGATCTTAACCATTTTCTTTGGACTGGCCGGTAGCGCACAAGCAGGGGAAAAGAAGTTTGGCGAAGACGCACGTCAACTCCTGGCTGTCACTTCCCAATGCCTAAAGGAATTTGGCCAAGCAATGAAAGACGCTAACGGAATCAAGTCCGCAGTCCAGAGCGGCTCATTCGCTGAGTCGACCTATACGGTCATAACGCAGCACCAGAGCATCCGAGGCATCGTATCGATCGCTATTCCCAGAGCAAAACTGGAGATCGTTCAAAAGTGGGACAGTGTCCTCCGCACGTTTCGGTATTCCTGCAAAGTAACTCCCGTCGAAAAGAATGAAACTAATGGGGATGAAGAATGAAACGAATCTACAGTCTCTTAGCGCCGATCGTTATTCTCGTTGGGCACAACGCGCTAGCTGTCCAAGCTCCACGCTGTCTAAATGACGAGACTTACCCTGGGGTTATTAAGACCTGGGGAGAGTTCGTTATTAAGGTTGAGCCAGCACTCAAGGGGCCGAAAGATGTGACGGAAGTCACCGCGGTTCTCAACGAAGCGGATAGTGAAAGTTCTGGGCTGGATTGGTCTTACACTTACGATGGCAAAGGCAACGCTTATGTTGCAGCGAAATTCAAGGCGTGGGGTTACGACGGTACCCACGATACGGATGACGGTTTTCACAAACGCCGGAACGCCGAAGTTGCGAAAGCATATGCGGCGCTTGACAAGGTTGCATCCATGCCGGGAGTCACCATTAAATGCGACGTTTTCTCTGAATTGGACGCTCCTCGCAGAGGAGCGTTGATCAGATTGAGTTGGGTGAAACCAAGCTCGCTGAAACATAGCGTCGGCGAATCAAGTGCGGATCTGATTCGCCTTTTTTGGTCAAAGAACTTTAAGAACCCGCTTGCACCCAAGGAGATTTGGTACGACGTAAGGAATGTTGTCTGCAAGACCCCGTTTGGCTCGGGCCAAAAGGAGGCGTG
This sequence comes from Pseudobdellovibrionaceae bacterium, assembly GCA_023250715.1. GTDB lineage: Bacteria > Bdellovibrionota > FAC87 > UBA2466 > UBA2466 > JAHFAF01. The sequence continues at coordinate 7,493 of JAHFAF010000193.1, forward strand.
GACCTGCTTTGTGAACGAGTATGGTGCTCTTTTCTTTGTATTCAATGGGGATGATGCCGCATCGCTGGCAAGACTTCTATTCGCTGCACGCGCGCAGGTTGACGATGCCGGAGGGGTTCGTACCCTCAAGGCTGAAGATCTTCGTTGTACGGCAAAGAATCTCCAAGCTGATCCGTTGGGATTCACCGACGATAAGTGTGAGTTTGCCGCAAGGTAGAAGAGAATGAATTGTGAGATGTGTAGCGTAAGAAACAATTAAGGAGAGAGGTTACAAATGAAAACTATGCTTATTGGGTCACTAATGTTCGCTTTCAGTCAAACAGGCATTGCCTTTAACAAACAGGCACCAGATTTCAGAGCCTGTCGCTTTAGAAGCGCCCGGGTCGAGTTTAAGAAGGGAAATCTCACTGTTGTTCAGGGACTAGGCCCGAAAATCTCTGGGACCGTAACTCTGATTAAAGAAGAAATGGAACCGGTTCTCGATGACCTTAAGCATGTGGGAGATGCCCCAGTTTATTTCTACGATGCCGGTTCCTTGGAGGCCATCGTACACCTGGGAGATATCTATTCTAAGGGAACGGTGTTCGACACGAAGCAAAAGCTCGTTGAGATTAACGATCCCGCTGCCGGTAGTGGTATCGCGGGCTACTGTTA
>JAHFAF010000194.1 GCA_023250715.1 Pseudobdellovibrionaceae bacterium
GCGGTGAATTCCCGAGTCCCCATTCTCAGGTTTCTTTCTACCACAGGAGCCAACCCCTCTTCCGATTCAGATGCACTTGGAACAAGTCCAAATTGAAAGCGCGCCGGCCCACAGTTAGAAATCAAGAGAAGAAAAATGAGTAGGAGGTGAATTCTTTCCATTAGGTTTGTACTTTGTTTTTGGCCAATTCTATCGTGGGAAAGAGCCCTGTAGAGGGGTTCTCAAAGATCAAGGTCCCATTACTTGGAAGTGGAGGCGCCACGTGCAAGAGCTGAGCTATCGTTGAAGTTGAATGTCCAATCGTCAAGATTTGCACGGCTCCATCCACCTCTACGGGAGCGGATTTTCCCCAAGTCGTTTTGCGCGGATTGAAAACGCCATCCGAGCCGTCACTCGCGATATTGCCAAGCACCATCGGCTTATTTACAGCCCCCGAAAACAAGGAAGTGCAATTAGCCATCCACCCGTGCTCAGACCCTCCAAAATCTTTTCTTGGGATACGTGAAAACTCCGCGCCGATTTGGATTACTGTCTCCGAAAAGAGGCCGGCGCCCTTTAAGACGCTTATGAGCTCATAAAGACAGGCTGCAATTGCGCGAAATAGGAAGCTATTGCCGACTAAACTGATCGCATTGCCTGAAAAATGTTCGTCGTTAACCATGTTTCCCACTATCTGCGGTATTCCCAATGAAGTTTGTCCTGTCTCATTACCACCGGCATCGGTCTCCACCGTCGCAAGGTCGTGAAAATCCATGCCGTCGACCCCCGACGGTCCCCAAAGAACAGTTGAGCTGTAACCTTGAAGCAAAAGATATTCCGCAACCGCACAACCTTCGGCCAGCTCATCAATGCGGCTATCGCCCGTAATGAGATCCCGCAAATCCGCATTGTTCACGATCACCCGTCCACTTCCCGCCATCACAGTACGCGAAGCAAGTCGCGGGAAAGCAGAACCGAGAATAGGTTGGTCATTGACCCCCACGACATTTCGGGTCTTACACTGCTCGATCAACCCCTTATACTTTTGTAGAAGGGAGCCGTACGCGGTTTCCAGATCTCCCAACCCCTGACGAACTAGCTTCTCCGCTCGGCTCCTTAGAGCAAAGAGATTTTCAGCCCCCGGCTCCGAGGACTTGGCATAATTTCCAAGAGAAACCATGGCCTGATCGAGTGCGCCACTTAGGGCTTGTCGACGTGAGACAAACCCCTCAGGAAGCTTATCTCCCTTGGCATCGAACGCTCCCAAGATCTTTGCCAAGGGATTGGTCTCCGAATGAAAGTCCGGTACTACTACCTGGCCAATTCCTTTTCCCGATTTGTAAACCGAGTAGGGCGTTGCCCTAGAGCCTCCCACCGCGGGGATGGGCTTATCGGAAGCATCCGCAACCAGGCCAGTGAGACTCGGCATTCCCTGCACGGGGCGAACTTGCTTAAAGTTATTGGGCGGATGCCCATCCGCCTGCATGTTCACACCGCGAATCATGATCATATTTTCCAGGAGTTTAGCCATCGGAATCCAAGCACCACTCGGGGTGGGTATCTCTGAGCTCCACAGCGTCGGCATGTTCAGGGTCACATCTTTCACCGTGATAGGAGCTGTGTGGTACTCGGGCTGGCCCTCGACGTTGATTCGAGTGACGATCTGCGGGTCGGAAATTAACTCTCCCGAATTAGAATACGGAAGCAGGGGGAGATCGAAAAACCAACGGCATGGGCCGCCGGGTAAGTTCAGATGAAGATAATTTCTCGGCTTTGTCCGCCCCTCGGCGCGAGCTGCCTGCCAGATTTCCTCGACAAGGCTCGAGATCAATACATTTAAGGGACCTTTCGCGGCCACCAATCCGCCACAAACCCCGGCCATCCCAAGTAATTGTCTTCGAGTAGGCTGAATCAGTTTTTTTATTCGACTCCCCACTCAGCCTCCCGCCAATTCTGTGTCTGTATAAGACGAGGAACGATAGGTATCGCTTTCCATTATGGTGCGGAACAATCGATGAAGACTCTGATGTGCCTTCAGCTCCGAGCCCCAATGGATCACCATGTCCCGATATTTCTTTTCCGTTTTTGACATAACGGCGTGGCCGTCGGCACCAGGGTCATCCATGTTGACTTGAATTCCGGTGAAAAATTGAAAGTATCGGGAGGCGGCGCAGGCATAGAAATCGTCCGATTCGGCAAGCCTCTGCCCCAAGCTGGCTATTCCTTGAATGGGGATATTAACGAGCTCTCCTTGAAGATTACGAAAATAAAGACGTCCGCTCGTGGGCCGACGATAAAAATCGGGATCTAAATCCACAGTTCCGTTTTCCGGCGGCAAATTGGTCGGAAAGGCGTAGATTTGGGGTGAAATCTGTTTACTAGATCCAATTGAGCTCTCTGCGTATCCTGGCGTGTACGTGTAGACGACATTTCTCGCAACGCCGGAGAGCGGATCCATCGTCCCGTGACACTGCATGCAGCTCGCACTCGTACGAAAGGGAGGAGTATCCTTAGTTCCCGCTGTTTCGACGAATGAAATGGCATCCGAGCTGCGAATTACCGGCACGTCTCTGCAAAGCAAGTCTTTGAGCAAGGACTTGGCCCAACGCCTCGGAAGAACCAAACCACCGTTCATGGAATTCGCATCAGGCCTTCCCATATTGAGTAGCATATAGGATTTCGTTCCTAGAATTCCCCCTCCCAGGGAGCCATGAATTGGAAACTCGTTAGGCCGAGAGCCCGCGGTGTTCGACTTCGTTACCGCCAGGCCCTTTCGTGGGTTCAAGCTGATTTTGCGAACCCCCAATAAATCTCCAAATTGTACTAACTCCACGTCCAATGGTACCGGGGAATCGTCCGGAACGGTGGTAACGCTGTTGCCAAGAAATACCCGGTTCAACGCTTGTGTGTTGTTTTCAATCGGACCTCGCGATCGCAATGCTTCCATGCCGCTTTCGCCAGTCACAACTTCCGAAAATCTGGCGTTTTCGGTCAGTAACGCTCGCGTAACATGTAGAGCCGCCTCGGATCCGTCATGCAAGAAATCGGCGTAAGGACACCTTTCTCCACATTGGGGAGAGGAGAAAACTACATCATCGCTCGGAAACCAATTCCTATGAAGATCGTTCATCGCCCTTAGAACCGCTTTGGACTCAGGATTCACTTCGATGAGCTTTCCTTCCTCAGCGCCAACCGAAAGACTTGCACCATCCAGCACAGCCAGACACGCGTCCACCGGCGAAAGTGACCCCTGCACGACCCGCAGCCTTAGAGGGTGTCGTAGAGGGAGTTTCTTTTGGGTCAGCTGGGCATAACAGCGAGAAAAAAAACTGAGATCGGACAGGGGGCTAACAGGAGCAGCAAGCAACCGTACGCCCATCAAAGAGGCCGAAAAAAATAGAAAGAATTGCCGGTTCAGCATACTAAAGAAGTGAAGGTTACGGAGTTCTGAGCGAGAAAACGCCCCTTAGAGATGAGAATATTTTATCAAATTCAGCCTGATTATTGAAGCATCTACGCGTCGCTTCATCGTGGGTGGTCGGCGGTGCTGGTAAAATAAAAACCTAATAGGGGGTGCCTATGAAGCCCATCCTACTTCTTTGCCTTTTTTTTGTGTCTTTCAAGTCCCTGAACGCCTCGCCCGCCGGGGAAGTTGCGCTCGCGGTCACTTTGACGCCCGCCGGCTCTTTCATCGCCCGATCCCAATCTCTTGCCGGCACCATAACCAGGACTCTGGGCGGGAGCTGGACCGCACAGAACCTTGAGCTAGATCTTAATTCCCTTAATTCGGGAATCGCTTTGCGCGACTCCCATATGAAGGAAAAGTATTTCGAGGTCGCAAAGGATTCAAAAGCCGTTTTGATCCAAGTACAAGGAAAGGACGGAGAATTTTCAGGGGACCTGAGGATGCATCAGTCCATCAAAAAAATTTCGGGAAAATATCAGTGGAATACCGATCAACTGAAGGCGACCTTCGTCTGCAAGATGAGCGATTTTGGAATCCCCCCGGTAAGCTACCTAGGAGTGGGGACCGAAGATGAAGTGACAGTCGAGGCGAACCTCTCGGTCCCGGGAGAATCTGGGAAATGAGGGTTCTCCTTTCCATCTCGCTACTGTTAGTTCTCACCTCTTGCCAGCTACAAACCCAGAACTCAGTTTCCGGCGACAAGGATCGTTTTGGGGGAAATGGAACGGATCCCCTCTCCAACGACATCTCACCCGAATTCAAGGAGGTTCTGGAAACACTTCAGAAAAGATGCACGAGCTGCCACGCCTCTTACGCGCACTTTTCGGAAAATGAGTGGCAAAGAAACGGGTACGTCACTCCAGGCTCAGCGCGGACTTCCCTTCTCTACATGCGCTTGAGAGGTGCTGGTGCCGGCGGTAAAGAAAACATGCCACAAGACGGCCCTCTTACCCCGGATCAACTAGCGGCCTTTTACAATTGGATTCAGAGAATGGCGCCAGCTCATGATTGATCACATTTTTTGGATAGAAATGATGGGGTTTGTCGCGCGACCAACCGATCGAAGTTACGGGACTTTCTAGGGAGGCGTGGGATTAAAGCGCCCACGCCGTTTCAACGCTCCAGAATGTGCGTGAAAGTTTTTTGTAGAAGCCGAGCTTTGGCGTTAAGGTCCAATTTCCGCGCTGCCATCTCGCCGAGAAAAACATTCCCGTGCCGAGGGGACTCTCCGGCTCCAACGAATACCCTTGATCGGGCTCCGGCCAACGGACCCCATGAAGAAGTAGCGGGACCCCGAGACCAAGAGCTACCCGATTATTCTCTACTTCCCACCAACCTATAGCGTGAGCATTGATTCCGAAAAGGGGGAGGTTCCGCGCACTGTAAAAATAGCCCGAGGGTAGACGATTAGAAGGAAAACCAGCGCTACTCATCCCCAGAAAAAAACACATTCCCGCCTCGAGACTGAATGGCGAGCTAACCAATAACTCAGATGACAAACCCGGGCAAACTCCCAGGGAAGACGACAGAAGTTCCGAACGCTCCCCAGGGGGGGAAATAATGGAGAGAGAATCACCCCAGGACATAAGACTCAAGGAGATGCGGGAACCCTCCGCTAGCGCTACTTCACTCACCATTATTCCGACTAGAGTGACCAGGAAAAAGTGTCTTGATATTGTCATAGCCATAAATGAAGTTGGGTCATAAGTGCCAAAGCATCCGGGTTTATCGTTGTTAAACCTAAGGTGCGTGTCATTGTAAGATCCATGCGCAATTCAACCCTCTGAGTGGGAAGGTACTGCACCGAGGGACCCACCCGATAGAGCCTCGCCCCTTCCGAGTAAAAATCTTCCGCAAATTGTTCTGCTGTCATTAGGCAATACCACCCGCGAGCCAACCGAATCATCGCCTGAAGAAAAACGAAGTCTCCTAACTTGTCGGAGGGGACAGGAGTTATTTCTCGTGCGATTCCTACTTCCGCAAGAAGACTATGCCCTTTTGGAATCCCTACGCGAGAATGGATCGCCAACATTTTTCTCGTACGAAAATCGCTTCCGGTCAGTAGAGCGGATACGCCGAGGCGGACATTTTCCAGTGCCTCATATTCCACCATGGTCGTAATCCCCTTTTGTCGCAGCGATGAGTCCTGAAATAGATTTCCCAAAACAAAATGAATTCCCCCTTCCCAGTGGCCCAAGTTCCCGTAGAGCAACACTCCGTGAGTCTGATCGTTCATGCCAGTTAGTGTTTTCGAGCGAATGTAAGCGGAATGATCGGGAACTCGAATTCCAAAGGCATGATCTAAGAACCCGGCGTAGACCCCCACCATAGGCAGCGGCCGAAAACCCAAATAATGCTCGCGTGAGATGAGGCTTGAGGTGGAGCTCTTTTGCACGGAGGGAATGGCCTGAGGAACGGGAACATAGCCGAATGTACTTGAGGCGAGGACTCGGTCTCTCCAGAGTTTCACCACTGCCGTTCCCTCGGCCTGCATGTGGATCCACCTTTGTGCGGGAGAATCTTCCAATTGCGTCGTTAAAAGCATTCCCCGGTACCCGCCGGAAAAACGAAGCCAAGAGGGGGGCTCGCCTAACGGCCCAAGAAATCCTGACTGAGAGGCCAACACCTCATCACTCTTGTCTTCTTGAAATACACGATCCGCAATTTCGGTGGCAGATAGCGCGCGCCCATAATCTGTCAAAGAGCCGTTGCCCAGGGGATTAAAGTGGCACGTATTACACGAGGTGTATCCGAAGCCAATATAACTTGGATAAGCGAACGCCTTCATTGAAAGCAGAGTTAAAAAAAGAAGAGTAGGGAAACGCTTCACTTGATTCCAGAGTCGTGATGAAGTCACATTGTAACGCAGGAGACACCCGAACATGAAGTATTGGGACATTTCACTGGGCATTCATCCGGGAATGGTGGTCTGGCCCGGACACCCGCCCGTTGTCATCGAGAGATACCGCTCGTTGAGTCGCGGAGAATCCAGCAACTCCAGCTCCGTCGCTTTCAGCGTTCACACCGGCACCCATGTAGACGCACCATCTCATTTCCTGGAGGGGCGAGCGAGTGTGGATGAAATAGAACCCTCAACATTGATCGGGGAGGCCCATGTCTTCGAACTTATGGATGTCAGTGAGATTACGGAAAAGGAGCTGGAGCGCCTCGTCATTCCTCCGAGCGTAACACGCGTTCTGTTCAAGACACGGAACTCCCTCAGGTGGGCTAAAAGAGAAGTAACTTTCTCTCCGGACTATGTTTCTCTTTCTACACTCGGCGCACGGTGGCTTGCCGCTCGAGGGATTCGACTCGTCGGAGTGGATTATCTTTCCATTCAGAAGTTTCGCGACAAGGAATCAAAGACGCATGAGGTTCTTCTCGGCGCCGGTATCGCCATCTTAGAGGGACTGGATCTTCATCTAATTCGGCCGGGGAAATATGAGCTCCTATGTTTACCAATAAGAATCCTCGGCGCGGATGGAGCGCCGGCCCGCGCACTGCTACGGGAGGCAACCTGAAACAATTTCGTTACTTTTCTTTTTTTTCGCTGCTCAGCACGGTGATCCACTCGATTGCCTTCTATGGAATTGCCTGCCTTCGTAGGGCCTCCGTTCGAAAGGGAAAGGAATCGCGTGTTTATTCATCGGTAATCGTCAAAGAGCCGCAAAACATCGAGATTGGAAAGAACGTGTTCGTGAACCATGGCTGTTTGCTTTGGGCCGGTCCTACTTCGAAAATAGTACTGGAGGACGATGTTCTCTTCGGACCCAATGTTTCCCTCATTGCATCGAATCATGGACTAGGAAGAGAACACCCTATTCGACTCAACCCGTGGAAAGATGCCGACATTGTCATCGGAAAGGACGTTTGGCTGGGTGCCCATTGCGTCGTCCTAGCCGGTGTCAAAGTAGGAGAAGGGGCGGTAATCGCGGCAGGCGCGGTGGTAACGAAAGACGTGGAGCCCTACTCGATCGTCGGCGGCGTACCGGCAGCTCGGATAGGATCTAGATAGGAAAATACCACCTCGCATCAACCCTAAAGAGCATTGTCTGCACGCCCCGTCCGCTGTTAATGTTAGAACTCTTTTTTTCGTAAAACAGGATTCAAAAAAACAGGGGGGGGGATAGTGAGTTTATTTCTCATTGCCGAGGTCGGCATCAATCACAACGGTGATATGAATATCGCCAAGCAACTCATCGACAGCGCCAAAAAAGCAGGATTCGACGCCGTAAAATTCCAGAAACGCTCTATCGATAAGGTTTATACGAAGGATTTTTTGGACGGCCCTAGAGAAAGCCCATGGGGAAAAACCCAGCGGGATCAGAAAAAAGGATTGGAATTCACATTCGAGCAATACGCGGAAATCGATCGCTATTGCAAGCAGGTCGGAATTCAATGGAGCGCTTCTGCGTGGGATGTCGAAAGCCAGGCTTTCTTGAGCGACTTCGGGCTTCCCTTCAATAAAGTTGCCTCGGCAATGCTCGGGCATAAGCCGCTGTTAAAACGAATTGCTTCGGAGAGAAGAAAGGCTTTCATCTCCACCGGCATGGCAACACTCGATGAAATCGATGAAGTAGTCGATCTTTTTAGAAAGAGCGATTGCCCGTTCGAACTCATGCATTGCAATAGCACCTACCCGATGAAGGACGAGGATGCGAACTTGCGTTGCATCCCCATGCTTAAAG
>JAHFAF010000538.1 GCA_023250715.1 Pseudobdellovibrionaceae bacterium
TAGAAATTTCGGCCGAAGAAATTGAAGAAATCGCAAAAAAAAACCCCGTTGGTTCTTGCGGATATATTGAAAAGAAGCTTTCAAATCGGCGGGGATCGTTTGTCGCGTGCGAACTTCTTGATTCGCATTCTGCGTTCTTCCGACAATCAAGAGCGTCTGGTAAATTTCGTGCGCTTCTTCTGTCGCACAGCGGGTCGCCGCGGGAAAGAGGGGATAGAAGTGAATCTTTCTCCGGAAGCGCTCTATTATTATATCGACATGGAGCCGGCGGCGATTCGTTCCGGCTTGGAGCGTCTGGTGCAGGCGAAGCTAGTTATTCACAAGGGAAACGATCAGTATCTGGTTCCCGACGAAAATGCTCTTCTTCATTTTATCGTCGAAATTCGGGACGCTGCCTAGAGAAGTTGTGCTGGTGTGAGAGCCTTGGGCCCCGTGAGTTTTTCTTTCCAGGATTGGAAGTCCACTCTCGTCGCTACGAAATAGATCAACGCCGCAAGAATTAAAAGTTTCAAAAGAAAAAAGAAAGTTCGCCCGATCCAGAAGGCGAGCAGTGCCGCCGTGGTGATGCTTGCCAAGAAAACGAGAGTCAGTGTCATGAGGCCCGTGAGTCTACTAGGGTGTACAAAAAGCTCAAGGAAAGTTTTCTAAATCATTGAAAGCATGGGCTAAAAGCCGATGACCGAGGTTAGTGGGGCGTGTACGTGGTGTGGACAGTGAAACCCCAATACTTTAAAGGGGTTAAAGCAAAGTTTTCGCAGGCGCCCACGTGCTTTGCGCAGAAAGTGGTTTGGGTGTGCGCGCGGCTTTGGCTGTAGCTATGCAATGTATTGGGGCTTGGGACCATGCATGCGATTACTCTTATCTCTCAGCTTCACCTATTCTCTACTTTCCTTTGCCGAGCCCATGCGACAAACAATCGTGGATCTCGCTAGCCGTGGTTACACGCCGGAGCAAATCGAACAAATTCTCGCGGATAAAGCTCTTGCGGAAAATGAACCCGATCTCGGGTCGGGTTCTCACGGTGGGGGGCAGGCTCCTTCGGGAACCTCTCGCGTCGGACTTCCTGTGATTTCCAATATGGAAATAGCAAGGCAGGCGATTGAGGAAGAAGTGAGAAAGGGAAACCTCCCGCCCGAAGCCGTTGGTCCTCTTTTGGAAAAGCTTGCTCCGATGGTGGATCGCTATGCGGAAAGAATTTCTCAAGCAGATGGAGACCCAAAAAAGATGGCGGAGTTGATGAAGGACCCGCCCAAGTTTCGACTCGAGTACAACCGGGGGAAGGATATGACCCAGGTAGTGGCTCAGGTGGTTTCCGGAGTGAAGGGCACGGAAAACGCCCCGAATGGATCTTCAAGTTTACCGCAAACGGTTCCGCCACAGATCCAAACATCGAACGCTCCGGCAGCGGCTTACAATCAACCCGCGCCTACGTTGGTTATTCAAACTCCGAGTGGGGGAAGTTCTCCTTCGGTGTACGTGGCCCCCATCGGAAAGGCGTCCGGAAGTGATGCTCTTTGGCTTGCGAAACTTGGAGACCCCAAGGGAAAAGAGCAAAATTCAAGGCGTCCGACAGCTGAAAACCCTGCTGGAATGGGAGGTAAGTCGGAATCGCCGGTTTCCCAAATTGGAAAAGGGCTTGGGACCGGCTCGGCTGGAGGCTCACTCCCATCCACGTCGAAACCTACTGGCCTGCGCGCTTTTATTAAAAGTGTTTTGGACGGGTTGAAGAAACCGGTCGCTGGGGAAGCGAGCGAGGTTGCGAATTCCGATCCCAAAGGGCCTGAAAAGGCTTTACCAGGACTGATTAAACCAGAAAAACTTTCTGCTACGGCTGCTATTCTTCGTCTGCCCCAGGCCACATGGGAGGCCGCAAGCGGTCAAGTTCATGAGTTCTCAGAGAGCTATCCAATGCCCGAGTGGATTCGCATGATCGGGCTTCTTGTCGCTACGGCATTCACTGTCCTTACGGGCTGGCTCGTCTGGCGCCGTCGTTACTTCCCTCGGAAGTAGGGGTCAGTTTACTTTCAATATTGGAAGGTAGCTGAGTCCAGCTATTCAGCGTACCAAACGTAATACCCAGGTTGTCAGCTGCCTTGGCTATCACCAACCCTGCTCGGCCACAAGCCTGACGGCTTCGTCCTTGAACTCCTTGAGGTATCGTTTTCGCTGCATCCCCATGGACACTCCTTCACTTGGGGGGCTTTTACTAAAAAACTACCCATTTCTGTGTGTCCGATCATTTTTGGAGGTTCAATTCCGGCTCAGCCACCTTTCAATATTGAAAGTAAACTGACCCCTCCTTATTCCTTGTTCAAAATTTTTGCGGTGAGAGCGGTGCGGTTTGCGACGCCGAGTTTTCGGAAAATTTTCTTGAGGTGGGATTTTATCGTTTCCGCGCCGAGAGTAAGTCGTTCCGCGATTTCTTCGTTGCTTAATCCCTCGGCGGCAAGCAACGCCACCTCGCTTTCCCGAGGGGTCAGCTCGCCCGACTGAGAAGTGGTCACGTAATTTCTAAAGCTCACGATATCATGTTTCTTCTCGCTTAAGGCACGCTGAATGGATCCGTCGAGGGCTTGCGGTGTGAAGGGCTTTTCT
>JAHFAF010000195.1 GCA_023250715.1 Pseudobdellovibrionaceae bacterium
TCCCCCGCCCATTTCCCTCTTTTAAAGCTCTATGGGCGGATGTGCAACTATAGAGAGCGCGGACGGGTGAATTTTTGGCGAGGCGATTCCGGTCATAATCTGCTGAATGATTTGCTGCAGAAACTCCTCGCGGCTAAAGGCAAAAAGGTGCCCTCGGCCGGAGTTGTCGAAAAGCTTGTGGCACCCCAAGAGTGTTCCCCATAAAAGGAATACAACATGTAGCGCTTCTTCCTCTTCTTTCGCGCGGAACTCTGGCGAGGCCTGGACGTATTCTTTCAACTGGTCGAGTGTGGTGAGTGTGACGCTCATGAGTTTCGTCAGTGTCGCACCCTGAATTTGCACCTGCTTCATTCCTTTATAGGAATAAATGAGCATATCGAAGTACTCGCCATAAGGGCTATAGAACTCGAAAAAGGCGTCTGCTATTTGGGCTAATAAGGGCGCTGCGGCAATCTTCTTTTTTCCCAGAAGCGTATGCATTTTGCGATCGAATTGCTCGGCTCCTTTGAGCGCAAGTGAAGCAAAAATATCTTCCTTGGACTGAAAATAACGGTAAATGAGGCCTACCGAGATCTCGGCTTCCTTTGCCACATCCTGCAGCGTGGTATTCAGGAAACCCTTGCTCTCAAAGCATGTCAGGGCGGCCTCGAGAATATCGTTCGCTCGCTGCGTTTTCTCCCGGGCCTTTCGTTCCTTGACTCCCAATTTCTAATCCTCGTGATTTTTTGGAAACGGTGATATTCGAAGCAACTTAGTCGGATTCAAAATTGGGTTCAAGGGGCGTTAACATTCATTCATAAAGTGAACGGCATTCAAAAAACGAATGTTATTTAATAAACCTTTGAATTGACAGGGTTTTTATGGATTTGAGATGCTAGATATCATGAACGAAAAACGGAAAGACATATTCAGCAAGTGCCTCGAGTTTAATGAGGCTCGCCATGTTCAGTCCTTGGGCCTCTATCCCTACTTTAGGACCATCGAAGCTACTCTGGGGAACCAGGTGGTTTGTGGAGGCCGCCGCAAGATAATGATTGGCTCCAATAACTATCTTGGATTGGCCCAGGATGAACGAGTCATCGAGGCCGCACAGGCCGCCATTCGCAAATATGGCTCAGGGTGCACGGGCTCTCGCTTCTTGAATGGAAATATCCGACTTCACGAACAGCTCGAAGAGGAGCTTGCTGACTTTCTGCAACGGGAGGCAGTTCTCCTTTTTTCGACCGGTTTTTTTGCAAACGAAGGGGCTTTAGCAACCCTGCTCGAGGAAGGCGACTTCATACTTTGCGATCGAGAGAACCATGCGAGCATTATTGATGGTTGCCGGATGTCGCGCGCGAAGACTGTACCCTTTGCGCACAATTCCGCCGAGGCTTTGCGTCGGCGCTTAGGCCGCTTGCCCGAAGCTTCGGGGAAACTTCTTATTGTCGACGGTGTCTTTAGCATGTCGGGGGATATTTCTAATTTACCCGAGCTACACAAGGTCGCTAAAGAGTTTGGCGCGCGCCTTTATGTCGATGAGGCGCACTCGCTCGGAGTCTTGGGACCGAACGGCGAGGGGACAGCCGGACACTTTAATATGACTAATGAGGTTGATCTCGTGATGGGGACTTTTTCAAAGTCTCTGGGCTCGATGGGGGGATTTGTCGCCGGGCCTCGTTACGTGATTGAGTATCTAAAGCATAAGGCGCGTTGTTTTATTTTTACCGCTTCTTTGGCTCCTGCTGTTGTGGGCGGCGTGCTGAAGTCCTTGCAGTTGATGCGCGAGGAGCCCGAAAGAAAAGATCGGCTTTGGAAGAACACTCACAAGATGCATGAAGGGTTCAAGAGAATAGGATTCAATATCGGGACAACACAGACACCTATCGTTCCCTTGCTGGTAGGTAGCGAGATGAAAGCTTTCTTATTCAGCCAGAAATTATTCGACGCTGGAGTCTTTACGACACCCGCGGTTTATCCGGCGGTTCGTTACGGGCATTCCATCGTACGTACGAGCTATATGGCTACCCATACGGATGAAGAGCTTGATTATGTTTTGGAAACTTGCGAACGGGTAGGCAAGGAGCTGGAAATCTTTAGCGATGCGGCTTATACGGGGGATATCAAGAGGAGTAAAAATGTCGGTTACGATTTCTCCGTGCCAAACGAAGAAGGACCTGAAACTCTTCGAGCAGCTTCCGGAGAGCCTGCACGGAGCGGATCCGTTCTTTGTCCCCCCATTTCCGGGGAGCATTACCAAAATATTTAGCCCCACGGCTCCGATTAGCCGCCAGGGTTCCATTCACCCCTTCCTCGCCTGGAAAAACGGCAAGTTGGTGGGCCGCATTGCAGCCATCATCAATCGCCACCACAATAACTATTACAAAGACAAGCTGGGATTTTTCGGCTTCTTTGATTTTGCGAACGACGTCGAAGTGGCTCGCTCCTTATTCGATCGCGCATCGATGGAATTGCGAACGAAGGGTTTTTCGGACGGCCTGAGGGGCCCTTACAGCCCCACTGTAAATGACGAGTGCGGGCTTTTGGTCGACGGGTTTGAGACGGCTCCATTCGTGATGATGCCTTACAATCCTCACTACTACACTGAAATCTACGAAAAAATTGGGTTGAAGCCCGCGCGCGATCTTTTCGCGTATTACCTGTCCTCGGCGGGTTCCCCTCCGGAAAGAATTGAAAGGGTTGTTCAGCGCGTGAAGCGGACTACGGGGATTCAGCTACGCAATATCAATCTAAAAAAATTAGATCAGGAGCTTGCGATCATTCAAAAGCTTTATAACGTGACGCTCGATCGCAACTGGGGCTTCGTGCCGATTTCGTTGGAAGAGCTTCAATTTGCGGCAAATGATCTCAAAGCTATCGTCGACCCCTCCCTGGTCTTGATTGCCGAGAAGGACGGAGTTCCCATCGGCTTTTCGATGGTGATTCCTAATATCAATGAGCATATGTGGCGCGCGAAACAGTCCAAAGGATTGATGCGAGTATTGAAATTCCTCTGGTATCTCAAAACAAGAGCGCCCAAAGAAGCCCGCCTAGCCGTCATGGGAGTTTCCCCCGAATATCGCAATAAGGGCATCGCGGCCCTTTTTTACTATGAGTCCCTAGTGCGAGGAAAAAAGAAAGTCATCGGCGGGGAGCTGTCTTGGGTCGAGGAGAGCAATGAAGAGATGATCCGCGCGATTGAGCTTATGGGCGGGAAGAAATATAAGTCCTATCGGATTTTCGAAGCGAGTACTGTTTGAGACTTCTTCTTACAGGCTCCACCGGATTTGTCGGGCGTAACCTTTTACTCCGTCTTCTTCAGGCGAAGAAATACGACGAGATCTGGCTTCCTGTGCGTTCCCCTGAAAAACTACGCGAGCAATTGGTGGGTGAAGGCTATTTGGACCTTCCCTCGTCGGTGAAGGTGGTGAAGACGGAGGCTCCCGATTGGGACTTGAGTCAGATTCCATCCGTGGAAGATGTCGTGCATGCGGCGGCCACCCTTTCCGGCACCAATAGGGAGGAATATTTTAAGGTAAACAAGGATGGAACGAGACGCCTTCTCGAACAACTTCCACGCTCCGCGCGAATTCTCATTCTTTCAAGTCTTGCGGCCGCGGGCCCGTGTCCGAGAGGGGTCCAGCAACGTGAGGAGTCCCACGAATCCTTTCCCGTAACGTGGTACGGAGAATCTAAGCTCGCCATGGAGGAGATGTTGGCGAAGGATTTTGCCGATAGGCCTTATCTCTGCTTGAGGCCTCCGATGGTTTTGGGGCCGCGCGATCAGGCCTCTTTGCCTTTATTCAAAATGGCGAAACAGCCTCTGCGTTTTAAGCCGGGCTTTCGAATTAAGCGGTATAGCTACATTGCGGTGGGCGATTTGGTCTCGGCCATTTTATCGGCATTGAAAAAAGACTGGTCTGCCCTGCCTCAAAGAATCTTTTTCGTGGGCTCCGATGAGCCCGTTACTGATGCCGATCTTATTAATGAGAGTGCTCGAGCCTTGAATAAGACTGGACTGACACTCTCCATTCCTCATCCGATTATCTGGGGAGTTTCTCGAGTGGTGGACCAAGTGCCTGCGTGGCGAAAAGCGATCCCGAATCTTTCCGCCGATCGAGCACGCGAGATCTGGCCCCAGAGTTGGGTCGCCTCGGCCGAGCCGTTCAAGAAGAATTTCGATTGGACTCCCACCCAAAATTTCTCCGACCTCTTGAAGGAGACCGGTGATTGGTACAGAGCGAGCCGCCAGCTCTAACTCTTTCATCGCATGGTGATTAAGCTGCCTTTTCAGTTACCTTCGCAAGAACGGCGTCAATGCGCTTTGTCTTACGTTCTTTGAGTTTAAGAAACGGGCGCTCAACAAGATAATAAGAAAAAGTCGCCAAGACGACAGTGATACCGAAGCCTCCAATCGCTTGTAAAAATTCAGGGAAGTGTGAAAGGACCTTTTTGACCTCAAATAAAGAGACTTGTTGGTAGAGGTAGAGGGGGTAGGAAATTTTTCCCAGAAACAGAAAAATCCTTCCGCTCGTCCATCTCCACCACTTGCTATCACTGACACCGATGAGTTGCACCATGAGCAGTGCTAGGAGAAGTGGGCTGACAATAAATCCGATCACGTCCCGGTAGCGATTCATGTGACTCATTCCAAAATAATTTGAAAGGAGCAGCAGGGCCGCGGTCATGAGCGGCATCACGGGATGTGCTATTGCTTTTTCCCAGAGTAGAGCGCCAGTCCCTTGTCGCAGCAGGACCGCGACAAGGCAGCCGATCAGTAGGTGATCCACCCGCGTTTCAAATGCTGAGTAAATGTAGGACTCATCGACATTGAAGATTAAGCACAGGGCCGCTCGGTAGATCCAAATCGCGCCAATGAGCGCAATTAACCCTCTTTTCAAACCTGCGAGATTTTTTCGCCAGAAGATAAAGAGAAGGGGCCAAAGCAGATAAAACTGTTCTTCGATCGCGAGGGACCACGTATGGCTAAACGCGCTTTCGCTATGGTGATGTAACGAACTATAGTAATTGCCCACGTAAAAAAATGAACTCCATGCATGGGTCCACGGAACGGTCTTTCCACATAGCCATAACAAACCAACACAGAGCGTCCAGTAGACGTAAAAGGCCGGAAAAATTCGAAGCGTTCGTCGACGGTAGAAATCGAGAAGCGCTACGGTCCCAGTGGATTCGTTTTCCTTGAGCAGTAGCCAGGTAATGAGAAAGCCGCTCAAAACGAAAAACATCATAACGCCCTGCCCAGCCGGTACTGCTTCAAAGCCGAAGTGGTAGAAGAGGACCAGGGAAACCGCAAAGGTCCGCACGGCATCCAAAGCCGGTATGCGGGGAGCATTCAATTGGTTTTTCAGGTTATTGAAGGAATTCGTATTCATCTCTCTTAGATTTATCGGAAAGATTTCCCGCATGGCTGAGAATGAAGAACTGCCGCATGGCACACTCTTTTTATTCTTTATGATTCATGGGGTTATAAGCCTCATCTTGCGGCGGGGTAGTGTTATAGGCTAAAGAGGCGTCTTCATGGCCAGGGTATTGTCCTTATTGTTGGGGTTATCGTTAGTCGCTTGTAGCGCCGATCTGTCCCCTTTGCCTCGAGATTACAATATTCCGGAAATTGAGCTTACTCCCATGGATTCCGCGGCTCGCGAGGAATACCTGAAAGTGTTTCCCATCGTGAACTTGCAGGGAAGAGAAGCGGCCCCTCAGATTACCGAGAACGGGATTGCTCCTTTCGGCGTTCTTCTTAAACTTACGAAAGAGGGAAAGCCGAGCGCTTGTACCGTTACCCATCTTTGGCCTGGTTGGGTCGTTACTAGTGCTCATTGTGTGATCGGGCACAAAAAGTTTGGTGCAAGAAATTTCTTTGTCGTTCATTTCAATAAGTCGCTCGTGAAGGTTCACGTTCCTTTGGAAAGCATCGCCTATGTCGGAAATCAGAACCAAGATGATGTCGCAATCTTGAAGATTTCCGAAGCCGATTCCCAGAGCTGGGACTCTCTCGGTTCGGAACTCAATACGTTGGGCGGCTCTTCCGAAATTTCCATGTGGAGCTTTGATCCGGTGGATCGAGAGGACGGCGGAACGGCGATGGCCTTTGCGCCCAAGCGATGCTTAGGTTCGACAAAAAAGCCAGAGGTCATCGGAGTTAGGTCCAATGGAAGGCGGGACTCGGTTTTAGGGCAGGTAAAGCTTGATCCGGGGCAGCATCTCTTTGTAGATCATTGTACATCTACGCTGGTGAGCGGCAATAGTGGCTCACTCATCACGGCGTCCGGTCAACCCAAGAAAGCTTTTGGAGTTTACCACTGGGCGATTACTCCCACGGCCCAGGCGGGAGAGTTTCAGCGGTTCGAGTATCTCGGCAATTCCGGCATCACTGAAATATTACCCAACCCGCCGGCCGACGGTCTTTTCTTCGGCGTGGGATCGATCCTTCGGTGGAGATCGCACTCGTCATTGCGAGGAGGCGTTGCCGAGGTGGCAACCCATTAGCAGTTTTCTGAAAAACCCCATTTGGGCCAAAAAAAATGCTTTTTCGGCTGCGCCTTCGTCTTCAAAGCGGGTTTTTCAGGAAACTGTTAGCGTGCAGAACTTGAAGGTTGCTTCGCTTTCGCTCGCAATAACAGATCAGATCGCTCGGGCGATCGTCTAAAGTCCAATAAGCTGTACATCGCGGGCACGACGAACAACGTTAAGAACGTAGAGACAAGCACTCCTCCGATGACGGAAGCCGCCATGGGAATCCGCACTTCGGCGCCGGGCCCCAGAGAAAGTGCCGCGGGAATGGCACCTGCAATGGTGGAAATCGAAGTCATCAAAATCGGACGCAAACGTACCGGGCAAGCTGCGAGAAGGGCGGGGCCTGTTGCAAGGCCATCTTCTTTTTTCTGATTGGTGAAGTCCACGAGCAAGATGGAATTCTTTTTCACGATCCCCATCAGGAGCACGATGCCAATCATGCTGTAGAGATTGATCGTTTGCTTCGCGAAAAGCAGAGCGAGATAGGCGCCTGAGAGACTAAAGGGGAGTGCCACCAGTACCGTCACCGGGTGAACGAAACTATTGAATTGAGAAGCGAGAACCATGTACGAAACGATGAGTCCCAAGAGGAGCGCGAAAATCAATTCCTTGAACCCCGCTGCAAACTCTTCTGAGCTTCCGCTCATCACCAGGCGATACCCTTCGGGTAAGGTCTCGCGAGCGATGTCCTGAACTTTTCGGATGGCCTCGCCTTGGGAGCTTCCAGGTGCGACATTGGCAAATATGCTGATGGCACGCTCCCGATCCTGACGATAAATCGCCTGAAGACTCGGCGCTTGTTTGAGATCGACAAGCTCTTTCAAAGGAATGGGCTCGCCTCGGTTGTTACGTACCTCGAGAAGGTCGATATCCTCCATCCTGTCCCGCTCGTTGGCTTCGAGCCGCACTCTCACATCGCGTCTTCTTCCGTCTTTGGAATATTTTCCTGCGATAACTCCGCCAATCAGAGCATTCACTGTGCGGTTGATATCGAGGGCGGAGACACCTCGTTGAAGAGCTTTTGTGCGATTGGGAATCACGCGGATCTCTGGCTGGCCCGCGCGGAAGTTTGTGTCAATGTCGGTCAGCATTTTAGTTGCTTCGAACTTAGCCATAAGATCAGCCGAGTTTTTGATGAGCGTGTCCCACTCAGGCCCGCGAATCGTCGCCTCAACCGGAAATCCTCGTTTTCCTGAAAAACTTGCCAAGGACAAGTCTTGAAAAAAGAGTTTCAAATCCTTGATGGCAAGTTTGCTGCGAAAATATTCCATCAGCTCCTGCTGCCGATAAGGCCTGCCGGTCGCGGGATTCTTGGGCCTGAGCTTTTTGTCCTTCAAGGTTAGAAAAAGTATTCCGGTATTCACGTCCCCTCCGCCAAATCCCCCGATAGCGCCATAGTACTGCTCGATGGAGGGCTCTTGTGCCATCAGTACCTCGAGTTCCTTGAATTTCTGATCGATGAAGGCGAGGGAGGCTCCAATCGGCGCTTGCACGCGGACCATGAGTCTTCCTTGATCTTGCGCGGGAATGAACTCGGATTTCAAGAGTGTCTTTCCGGCCCCAAACGAAACCGCGAAGA
>JAHFAF010000196.1 GCA_023250715.1 Pseudobdellovibrionaceae bacterium
GGGGTTCAAGGATAAACCTTCCAAGAAAATAGAAGTTAAGCCGGAAGACGCAACTTTCGGGAATTCCAGTTCCCATGACCAACTCGTGGTCTTTAGCGATTTTCAATGCCCCTTTTGTAAAAAAGCGGCATTTACTCTCCACACCTGGATGAAACAATACCGTCACCGGGTTCATTTCGTGTTCAAACATTTTCCTCTCGACTCGAGTTGCAACTCTGGCCTTCAAAAGCAAATGCATCCCCAGGCTTGTGGCCTCGCGAAACTCGGCACCTGCGCGAACGAAAAGGGGAAATTCTGGGAGTTTCACGATCTCGTTTTTCTCGATATTCCGACGGAAGTAATTGAAGAAGGATTGGACCCCGTTAAGAAACGCTTGCAAAACATCTTTTCTGAATCCGAGGCTGATACATGCCTAAGAAGCGAGAAGGCGGGATTGAAAGTTGCCGCCGATATTCGCGAGGGAACGCGACTGGGAGTTGGGGGCACGCCGGCCGTGTATCTTAATGGAAAACAGATCACCATTCCGTTGACGCTAGAAAACCTCAATCGATTGCTTGAAATAGAAGACGCCCCTGCGGGATAACCCCTGTCTTCTTGAAGTGCCACTGTCCAAAAGATCTACAGTTGCATGACAAGCTTCGGAATACTCCCCTACCCCTACGAATCGACAGGAATACCTCACTGAAACTGTTGGGGAAACCCATCAAAAAACAGGCACCTGCTTTGCTTTCTAATTATCTTGAGAGGGGAGTTCCTAAGTGGACCGAGGTGCGATCCATACGTTCGGCTTGATCAAAGGGGTACGTATGAGCTGGTACACGATAGCTTTTTCGATTTTGAGTGTCGGGATTGTCGAAGCCAAGGACTTGGCCCCAGGCGAAGTCGATGCGGCCGAGGACACGGCCCGCAATGCTTACATCGAGCAATTCACCAAATTCACCGAAGATAAAAACGTGATGGGCCTAGCAGCGACTCCAGATGGTAGGAAGGCCGGCGGAGGCCGAAAAAATCGTCTCAATGCGGACGATAAAAACCCATTCCAAAGCGATCTGACTTATCACGATAATTCATTCAACACTCCCGAGCAGGTGGGAGGCAATGGCGGAGCGAACGATAAAAACGCCAAAGGAAGAACCCTTTTTGCTTTCGTCTCCGACCACGGAAAAATCAGCGGTGCCGGCGGCTCTTCGTTGCTAGAGCGCACAGTGTATCAACAGCACGATAAATATTCTAAACAGGATGAAGATCCGAATAATAAAAAGAACAATGACGACAAGGCTGGCGTGAAATACCGATCCGTCTTCAAGGTGGAGACCCAACAGGTTTTCGATCAGAATAAAGGTGGCGGAGGCGGTCAGGGCGGCCAAGCAAAAGCAAATGGGGATGATGAGCCTCAAAAAGTAGAACGCATCTCGCTCAGGGATGAAACTAAGGCGGAAGTGGACAAAGTGGGAGAGGGCTCTTTCGAGACAATTAAAAGAGCAGCTCGCGATCAAGCCAACGAAAACGATGCAGCCACGATGCCTAATATGACTTTCTTGTATGAAGCGGCAAAGAGAGCCTCGACCGCCCTTTGGAATTCCACGTTAGGAAATTGGGGCCAGAGAGTGATCAACCGCGGAATTCGCGGCGGGGCACTGGAAAAGCCCCAGCTCTCACAAGACGTACCCAATTGCGAGGCAATGACAAACGAGCTCACGCAAGCACTCGCCCAGAACAAAAATCAGCAAGCAAGACAACAATTGGAGCAAGAGCTGCAAAGAATAAATGGTCAGTGCAAGCAAATGTCCAAGCTCGATTACAAGACCATTAATCCGCGCTTCGAGCAGGATGATAAAGAGGGAGGACAAGGCCAAGAGCAGTTAAAGACCGGCGACCTGAATAAGGAAGATCCGATCGCGCGCGACTCCCGTGCGGAGCTCGAGGTCTTGGCTACCGGAAAAAGTGCGACCCAAGTCCAAGCCAATTGGAAATACACAAAAGCGGACGATCAATTTAAACTCAATGAGTATGACAATAGCGGCGAAGTCGTTGGAGAGCGAACCGTGACGATCGCCGATGAATTCGCTGGATATAATAACCAGCTGGATGAGGCTCAAAAGGGGTATGAAGAGGTGCAGGCCCGTTTGCCCGGCCTCCAGATCCCGGACTTGAGCGGCTATTACAAGCAGGCGGGAAAAGACGGCGTCATGAACACCAACACCGGCCCAACGCAAAGCCAAATGGAAGAGTTTGGCTTGGACGCTCAGGGCCCCGCTAAGAATCCTGCCACCTACGATCAATTGACCAAGGGAAATTAAACTGTCATTGCGAGCGCATGCGAAGCAACCTGAGGCCTAAGGTTGCCACGTCAGCCCTTCAGGCTTGCTCGCAATGACAAAAAAAGCATGCTATATGCAACTCCATGTCCGAGAGATTTGAAGCGCTGGAGCATTTTTTCCTGAGAGAGGTTTGTCAAAAGGCAACAAAGCCGCTCCGCGTGGGTACGGAAATGTCCGTGAAGGTGGATGAGAATGAGCATTACACCTTACGAAGAGAAAAAGAGGGACTGAAGGTACTATCCACGCCCTGTAAAACTCCCGATTTGAGCTTCACCCTTACTTTGGAAACCCTGAAAAAACTCAATGCGGCGAAGACGGAAGATGTGGGTGAAATGGGCGTCGAGCTATTGAAACTTCTCGCTCAAAATGATCCCACTGTAAAAATGCATGCGAAAGTCCACATCGGACTATTCGACCTTCTTACCAAGGGCTATTTAGGCGTTTTGCCATTGGGAGGCCCAGCTGTGATGAAATTTTTGGGAGCGAAGGGCCTTACTAATATGGGAAAGATTAAAGAAGCCATTAGCCGCTTAAGGACGGACAAATGAGTGATCGCCTCGTGACTTATCTTTCGGAAGAGGAAATTCGGGGACTGAACCAAGAGCTCGGTAAGAAAATCTCTGCGACATACCAATCGCTCTTAGAGCCGAACGAAGAACTCTTGATTATCGTTACTCTCAAAGGGGCAATATTCTTTGCCGCGGATCTAGCGCGAGAGCTTACTATTCCTACAACAATAGATTTTGTCCGCGTGGCAAGTTATGGCGCGGGGACGAAAAGCACGGGAACTGTGCGAATACTAAAAGATGTCGAATCCACTTTAGAGGGACAACACGTGCTCATTCTGGACGAGATCGTGGACTCCGGAAGAACTTTGCAGTTCCTGATTGAAAGAGTAAAGGCATCCAATCCAAAAACACTCAAAGTATGTAGCCTGTTGAGCAAGCCGAGTAGAAGAGAAGTCCCGGTCCATGTGGATTTTCTTGGGAGAGAGGTCGAGGACAAATTTCTAGTGGGTTATGGTCTCGACTACGCAGAAAAATACCGAAGCCTCAAACAGATTTCTTACCTGGACGGGCGCTAGGACGGCTGAACCCTCGTACGCGAAAACTGTGAATAAGCTCCGAAACTCCAGCCTGAAGATTGAATTTAGGGTGAAAGCCGAGCTCTCTTATATTTTTCGTCAATAGAATTGGGGGGGGAGGCCCAGCGAGTTCTTTTCGAGACTGCGTCAAAAGACAATCCGGGAGCTGCTCTTGAATGGCGCTCGCTAGCTCCCAGTCGGTCAACTGCAGGTCGGGATGGGCGACTCCTACTATCTCCCCTTTTACCCTTTCCCACTTTTTAAAGACGAGCAGGAAAGCCGCAACAGCATCCCTTACGTGGAGAAACTGTCGCGAGAGTTCGGGAGATTTGAGGATTAAGAAACGTTTGGTGAATGCAAGAAAAGTCCAGTTGTTAACGAGAAGATCGAGACGGGAACAGGGGGCGACCCCGAAAAGAGAAGCAAATTTCAACCCTACGGAGTCCGGATGATCCATCAGAGGTCTTTCGTTTCCGTCATCAATAAAACAAACTCTCTGCTGTGCACTTAACTGCTGAAGAAACCAAGCAGGATCATCGAGTAAAAAGGGCACGATAAGATCAGCGTCCTTCACTAACGGCTCAAGAAGAGCATTATTGCGGGTATCCCCACGAACTACTCTCAGAGACACGTGAGAAGAAAGAGTCTCCTCTCCGTGCAAGAAAGCATCCACCACCGTAACCTGAAAGCCTTGCTTCAGCAATTCAGGCACGAGGACGGAGCCCAAGTAGCCAGCTCCACCAGTGATAAGTATCTTTTTCATAAGATTCGCACTTGCGAGCCCGAGGGCCGAAGCAAACTCAATGAGCTTGCTTCGGCCCTTCATAGCCTCGCAGATGCGCTAGCTTAATTATGCCCGTTTCAAGTTAATCACTTCTTCCAACATTTCGTTGGCGCTGGTGATGGACTTGGCATTCGCTTGGAATCCGCGTTGGATCTTGATCATGTCGACAAATTCCTTCGCAAGATCCACGTTAGACTGCTCCAAGCTCTTGACCAGAATCGCCCCACGGCCGTTGGTACTAGGTTTCCCGATTAAGGGTTGCCCTGAGTCCACCGTCTCACGGAATTGGTTGTCACCAACTTTCGAGAGACGCTCAGTAGACTCAAACCGCGCCATGGCGACCTGTCCGAGAATTTTGTTTACGCCGTTGTTGTAAACGCCGGTGATCACACCGTCGGAGTCTATTGTTGTATCAATGAGAGAGCCCGCTCCCCAACCATCCTGAATATTTCGGAAGGTGGAGTTTTTGGAGCCGTATTGCGTGCTGCCCTTCAACCCGGTCCCGAGCTCATCCAAAGGATCTCCGAAATCAAAGGACATCTGCTGATCTGGAATAGCTCCATTGGAGAATGAAGTATTCAACAGCGATTGGTTTGAAGACTGCAATTTTCCTTCAGGATCGAATTGCAACCCCCCTTGTGCGATCGCTGTCTGCTGGCCCGCAACGCCACCGGCAAGATTGCCCCCGTCGGTCATCGCGTACCACTCCCAGTTTCCGTCTTCCACCTTATTGAAGTAGAGGCTGACGGCATGGGCATTCCCAATGGAATCGTAGAGCTGGGCGCCCGTCGTAAATTGCGCCGTCTCTTCAGGTCGAGTGAGATCGAGAGACTGGGAATTTGCGACCCGCGCGTCCAGGTTCACGTGAACTTGCATTTTATTGGTGGCTTTTGCCGCAACGGTGTTGAACGGAATTCTCACGTCTGCGAGCTTACCGGTGACTTTACCTTCGGGAGTCGCCTGATACGCCTGAACTCGACTACCGGAAAGATTCGTCATCCATCCGTCCTTATCGAAACGAAAGGACCCGTCTCGAGTATAGGTCATGCCCCTTCCCTCGTTTCGTACGGCGAAGAACCCGTTACCGCTGATAGCAAGATCGGTTCCTCGTTCCGTGTGCGTAATCGGTCCTTGCGTAAACACATTGGTGATACCGCCCAAGCTTACGCCTTTTCCGAGCTGCGCGCCCGCGCCCGTGGAAAGCAAGTCTTGAGCAAGTATGGATTGAAATTCACTTCGAGACGCCTTAAAGCCGTTGGTATTAGCATTGGCGATATTATCGGAAATTACGCCTAACGCTTCTCCGCTGGCCTCCAAGCCCGAAATGGCAGTGGACATTGAAGAGACGACACCCATGGGTACCCTCCTTTAGGAAGTGGCTAAGGTTGCCAAAGCTTCCGTGGGATAAGCCACGGGCCAGCTTCGGTTGAATTTGCGAGTGAAACGAAGCAATCTCATTGAAGAAGCTCAGTCTACGAGATTGCCGCGGGCTTCTCCCTCGCAAATTCGATTAAACAAGTACTGCACTATCGATATTCGTAAAAATTTTTTCCTTCATCTGGTTACGATCCATCGCGGTGATTATTGTCCGCGACTTCACGTTCGCGATGACAGCAACGTCATCAGCCAAAATCAAAGCTTCCCGGCTCCCCTTCTTTTCCGCTGCATCGATTCCCTGAGTTACCCTTTTTTCCAACTGAGGGCTCCAGGGAATTTCGCGAGATTGAATTCGGGTTTGCGCATGTTGGGAGAAATTGACTGTTTGTTTTTTTAATAGCTCTTGGAACTCGTTAGGGCCTGTAGGGGATCTAGTCGAACTCGGCGCCGTCGGGCTATTCGTCGCAGGAGCTACCGGGACTGTTGCCCGATAAAGATCTGAAATACTCATCGTTTGATTCCTTCCATCGGAAGCGCGAGATTCTGAAAGCCGTGGCCTCGATTTTCGAACATCGCTTCATCGCTCACTATTTCTTGCGGGGCCTCCATCTCCTCGGCCGAGGCCGTTATGATAGGAGGTTTCGGTGCGAGAGTGGCTTGCGGTGGGAGAGATTTTGGTTCTACCTCGTCGGTCGCAATCCCGGTAATTTTACTTATCTCCATTCGGGTGATCCCACTTGCGGTTTGGACAAGAAGAATCGGATCCTTCCCTTTTAATTCCATCCCGGTCACTCGACCCGCAAGCTCGGTTCCGATCTCCTGAGCTTGCCCCTTTGAATCGATACCGTGCACCCGAAAGGAGTACTTGCCCGCCGGGACCTCAACGCCGTCTTGGTTCTTGCCGTCCCATTGAATGCCGTCGCTGACATTTTTTCCCGCCAAGAGAATCTCTTTCACCAACTGTCCGCCGGCGTCGTAAATGACGGCTTTGGACGGTTGGAGATCCCCCTTGATGGTCGGTCGGAGCGTTACGCTCTGGCCACCTATCAGCTCCACCTCGTTCCCGGCACTACTTACCCGCTTTCCGATCATCCCGATCAATTGAAGCTTGGAGTCCTCAGTCCTATCGGTCCGCAGGGATTGTATCCCTGATCCGATATTCGTGAGTTGCTCGAGCTGGGAAAACTGCGCGAGCTGGGCTCCAAACTCGTGATGATCCATGGGCTTCATCGGATCCTGGTGGCGAAGCTGAGTCATGAGCAATTTCATGAAATCGTCCTTGCCCAGGACATTCTTCGCCGGCCGTGCATCATCCTTTGCGTCGGGCAAAAGATGAGAGGGTACGAGATTGGTGACTTCATTCATGGGACGGCTCCCCTGTTAATCGCTAAATGCGTACGTCCACTCGACCGGCTCCTGTCGCACGCGCGGGAAACGCTCGCGCTACGGGAACTTGGCTGAGTGACGTGGGTTGAGAACCCCGCGATCCATTAGAAAAACCGCGGTTATGTTGATTTTCCGTGAAACCGTGTGATTGAGAAAAAGCTCCGGATCCTTGAGGGAGATTGGAAAAACCAGCCTCTCCAAAGGCAGAGCTTTCACGGCTTACGTGGACTTCCATTTTGGACAATACGAGATCTTGGGACTGGAGGGAGTGTCTAAGCTCTCCGAGCTTGCTTTCCAAGATCGATTTTGTGAAATCGTTACTCGATCTCATTTCGATCTCGACTCGCTTGCCCTTCGAGCTCACTTGAACTTCCACTTGACCTAATTCAGGCGGGCTCAAGTGGACGGTCATCTTTCCTCCTCCTTGGTGGAGCATTGTCTCCACCTTTTGAAAGAGGTCATTGACCGTAGGTCCAGCGGAATTCTCCGGCTGAACCTCTTTGGCTTGAATATTGGATGGCGAGTGCAGAGATTGGCCCGACGTTACCCCGTCCATATCGAACGCGGTATCGTTAGACTTCCTCTTCTCGTCACCCTCTCGCAAACCTTCTAGCTCGGAAATCCCGAGTTTCGTAGGTTTCACCGAAGCTTCCGTGGGCGGAGCCACGGAGGCATAGCGCTCCATCCCCTGACTGCGTTGATTCACCAGCGCAGCATCGGACGTCGCGGAGGTATCTTTAGCAATACCGGCGTTCATCCATTGATTTGCGGCTAAACGCCCAGACAGCTGGCTCTGGGAAGATTCCTCGGAGCCACCACGTATCTGGGGCGCCATACCGACCATCGGGCTAAGACCGGGGAATATTGGATTCCACTGGGAGACCTCTTTCCCTTTGGAGGAAAGCGGTTGCTCCTCGGTCATTTCCGATCCTCCCTGTCCGAGGCCATTGGCCACGAACTGAGAAATTCTATCGGTTGAGTTTTCTTCCGTCGTTGCTGCCTGGAGGCCCAAGAGGTAGCTCATGAAATCGAACTCTCCTGTCTCCGGTGTCGCGAGAGCGGCTTTTTTGTCCCCTGCCGCTAAGGGGTGTGTTTGGTTTACACCAACAGCGGATACCATCTCATCCTTCACCTCCCTTT
>JAHFAF010000197.1 GCA_023250715.1 Pseudobdellovibrionaceae bacterium
AATGCCCACATTAGGACAGGAAGCGTTATCAGGCCGCCACCACCCGCAATAGAATCGATATAACCCGCGATGAGCCCGAAGAAAGGAAGAGCAAGTAACATTCCCGGCATTCTCTCAAATTTCCCACCAGCATTGAAATTAATCCTTAGTTGGTAACTAAATGACACTCTCTCGACGGAGAATTCCGCTAGGCGTCTTGCGGGGCCGATTTGGCCCAGGCGTTGCAGAAGGCAAAGGCGTTCATAAATTCTTTTACACAAGGGGTTCATCATGAAGTGGGTTATTGCATTGTGTTTAACGTCGATTTCTCTCTGGGCGTGTCCCGAGGGAACCCATGCCGAGACAAAAACCAAATCGGATTACGTTTGTAATACCAGTTATGAAGAAGTTTGCGGGTACCAGTACGGGCTAGATCCGACGACGGGCGAGTACAAATACGACTACATGTGCACGTGGCAGAATGTCCAACACTGCGATTGGCAAACTTCAACCTACGAGGACTGTGTCGCGGATATTGTGCCTTATGATCCGCCCTACGAACCGCCGTATGAACCGGCGCACACTCCCGCATCTCTATCGACGTTAAAAGAGGGCGACAGCGTCGTGACCCTTTACTCGACTTATTTGCAAGTGGAGAAACAGACCCTGGCCGTCATTCCAATGGGAGCAACTCTAAAGGTGGAGAAGATTCACCCCACCGGTTGGATTTGGACAACATACAAGGACCAAAAGGGTTGGGTGAAAATCGGAACAGTCTATATCAAGCGTGGGAATGGAAAACCGGATCCTAAACCCGCGACTTTTCAGACTCTGAGATTGAACGATCAGGTGCTGACAATGCGCCCTACGAATCTTCAAGTGGGGACACAAGTGCTGGGAGTTTTACCCGAGGGCGCCATCTTGAATGTCGACAAAATCGATCAAAGCGGTTGGTTTTACACTTCCTTCGCTGGAAAAGAAGGATGGGTGAAAATCGGCGACGTCTATATCAATTAACTCTGCAATTGCGAGGCGAAGCCGAAGCAAGCTCATTGAACGGAGCTCAATTCAACGAGATTGCTTCGGCCTTCGGCCTAGCCTGAAAGGGACATATTTTTCGGCTATAACCGCTGTACTTGCGTGATACGAGCCCATCTCGGGTCGTACTCGCTATTTCGCAACCTCACTTACCAATGAGGTAAGCTCCGTGCGCCCCGATCTGGGCTCGTCTCACGCATTCTAGCTCGAAAAATATGTCACTTTCAGGCTAGTAAATACCACGCGCGCTCTGCGTGAGAGAAATGCTCGATCGCGTACCGCAACATGGTACGGGGCATCTCCTGGCAGTGCCGGCGCAAAAACTTCTCCTCCACCTTTCGATCGCGCTTTCCAATCTCGCGCAGCATCCATCCGACTGCCTTGTGAATAAGATCCTGTTCGTCGTGGAGGAGTGTTTTGGCGAGCTTCAGTGTCTCTTTGAACTCCCACTGCTTGATATAGTGAAAAGTGGAAAGAATGGAGATCCTTCTCTCCCACAAGCTCTTCGATTTCGACCAGCGGTGGAGCAATGCTCTCGAACCTTCTTGAAGGTGCGGCCCAATAATATGCTCGGCACTGCTATCAATGAGATCCCAGTTATTAATATAGCGGGTGGATTGGCAGTAGAGTCGGAAGATTGAGCCCTTTATCCGTTCATCGCCCTTCCTATATTGAAGGATGAGAATGAAGAGTGCCGCGAGCCTCTCTTCATGCCACGGGGACTTCAAAAGGAGCTTTACTTCCCCTAAGGGCAAATCCTCGAAATCCCGGGCCAACTTTCGAATTTGGGGGACAATCACCCCCAGAAACCTATCCCCCTCCCCGTACTCGCCCGGGCCCGTCTTAAAAAAGCGTCGTGATACCTCGGCCTTAGCGGGGCTTGCCACCTGCCTTAAAACCCTTTTAACGTCCCTGCTTTTCACCATTGATCCCCATTGCGGTTTTTGAATATATTGGTGCGCATCTTTAAATACCCGGAGGTCCCCTTGCGTTGGTTCTTAGCGATTATTGCCGTTACCTTTATCGGTTTCACTGCCTGCACGAAGAAAAACGCCGAACCCGTGACTGGCCAAAACCCCGTCGAAGAGGTGGATAAGGATCTCGCGCATCTCCCGGTCTCCATCGATACCCGCATCTTAGATGCCTCGGTGAGCCCTTGCGATGACTTTTATCAATACGCCTGCGGTAACTGGCTGAAGCAAATTGAAATTCCAACCGGAAAGCCCCGCTGGTCGCGCAGCTTCGACAACATCAACCAAGACAATCAAAACACCATTAAGACGGTCGTCGATAATTATTCCTCGGGTAAAATCGAGCCCGCCACCCCGTTTGCCACCAAAGTGGGAGATTATTATTCGGCCTGCATGGACACGGACAGCATCGAACAGTCCGCTATAAAATTCCTCCCGCTCCAACTAGCCAAGATCGACAAGATCGAATCCAAGAACGAATTCATCAGCGGCCTTGCCGGCTGGCACTCACGTGGAGTCTCCGTTTTCTTTGCTCTCTATGCGGAACAAGATCGGGGAGATGCCCGTCAGATGATAGGAACCATCGACCGCTCGGGCCTAGGACTTCCCGATCGCGACTACTATACGAAGACGGACGAAGACAGTCTCCAGCTTAAGAAAGAGTACACCGCGCACGTCGGACGGCTCCTAGCACTTGCTAAAATCTCTCCCGACAAAAAAACTAGCGAGGCAACGGCCTCTAAAATCGTGGCCTTTGAAACCAAGATGGCCGAGAAGATGCTCACCATAGAGCAACGCCGGGATCCGCTATCGACCTATCATTTGGTGGGCCTCGAAGGATTGAAGGGAATGGCAGCCGACCTCAACTGGGATGCTTACTTCGAGAATTCCGGACACCCGGATTTGAAGCAGCTTAGCGTTGCCGAGCCCGACTACTTCAAGGCGTTGAACGCCCTCCTCGCGGAGCAAACTCTCGACGAACTTAAAACCTATTTGAAGTTTGAAGTGGTTCGCGCTTATGCGTCGGCGTTGAATAAAGCAATTACCGACGAGAGTTTTGACTTCAATGGCAAAACGCTTCTTGGTCTTCAAGAACAGCAAGCTCGTTGGAAGACTTGCCTTGAATCCACGGAAGGCGCTCTGGGGGAAGCTATCGGGGAAGCATTCGTGAAGCTCAAGTTCAACGAAGAGAGCCGCACGCGCACGCGCCAGATGATCGAGCATTTGCGTACAGCTGTTTCCGAAAATTTCAAGGGGTTAAACTGGATGGATGAGCCCACGCGGGTGATGGCCCAGACTAAGCTCGCCAAGATCAACAATAAGGTAGGATATCCGGAAAAATTCCGGGATTACTCAGGTCTGGACGTCGATCGTCAGCATTACGTCGACAACATCGTCTCCGCGAACGCTTTCGAACGTAGACGGGATTTAGCAAAGGTCGGAAAACAGGTCGATCGCGCGGAATGGGGGATGACACCACAGACGGTGAACGCTTACTACAGCCCCGAGATGAATGAGATCGTTTTCCCTGCGGCCATCTTGCAGCCTCCGTTCTTCCATCTCACCTCTCCGCTTGCCAGTAACTTCGGCGGCATCATGATGGTAATCGGACATGAGACGACGCATGCGTTTGACGATTCTGGCCGCAAATATGACGAGCTCGGAAACTTAAGAAACTGGTGGTCTTTGCCGGTAGCAGAGTCCTTCAAAACGCGCGCCGATTGCTTGGTGAAGCAATACGATAGTTACGTCGTGGCGGATGGAACGGTTCACTTGAGCGGCCAAAAAACGCTGGGAGAAAATATCGCGGACCTCGGAGGATTGAAGCTCTCTTGGGTGGCTTACCAAAAGGCCAAGCAAGGGATGACGGAAAAGGAAATTGGCGGCCTAAACGGCGATAAACAATTCTTCGTCGCATTCGCTCAAGGCTGGTGCACCAAGGCTACCGTGGCGTTTGAAAAATACCACGCGAAAACAAACGTCCACTCGCACCCCAAATACCGCGTAAACGGTGTCGTGGTGAACGTCCCCGGCTTTCAGCAAACCTTCGGCTGTTCGACAGGCTCCGGCATGGCGCCCGCGAACCGCTGCGAAGTCTGGTAATAACTTGGATGAGACTGCTTCGCTACCGCTCGCAGATATATGTATTTGCGAGCCGAAGGCGAAGCGATCTCATGGTTACTTGATTAGATCTCCGAACCTTTTTGCTTCTTCTTCGGCGACGTCCATGCGGAAGGCTTTCACGTGAGCATCGGCTCCGGCGTAGCGCAGGCCCTCGTACGCGATCTTGGAGTCCTTGAGAGAAGCCTCAAGCGCTTTTACATGACGTTCTTTATCGTCCACAAAGACAATGCGCTTGGGCTGCAGTTTGGTCTCTTCTAAGAATCGAAGTAGCCCGATTCCTTTATTCTTATTCTCGCCCAAAAAGAAAATCCCGCGCCGATAAGTAGATCTTCCGTTTTGAACATTCATCTCCATTGGAGTCGGGACGGGTGCCGACGTTGAAAAATCGATCCCCATTCCCTTTAACTGCGCGCCTGTCGTCTCGGCCAGATCCACGGGCCTTGCCGTTAGCGCCATCACCATTTTCGCATGGCTTCTGGCTTGGGCAAAGACAAGTGCAGTGATCTCTTCGACCGGACGAACAAGAGTCACCTTCTGAATTCGAACCCAGGTCTTTAAGATCTCGGGCACCGCCTCTTCTTCACTCATTCCCTGCTTCCGCTTTTGCGCAACCTTCGCTTCAAACCATTGATCCGATCCAAAACTCTGCGTGGGCTCCATTAAAGTATTGTCGAGATCGAATATGAGAAAGGTCTCCGGGGTTACGTAGGGCAGAACTTCCTTGAGCGATTGAATTTCATGGACGCCCGCCCAGAGGGGACAGAGAAACCAAAAGGCGAAGAGCGAAAGAACCTTAACCATGCCTTGTCTATAGATAGGCGTGCATCATCAGCCAACCATAATTTCTATCCCCTCGCGGGGCCGAACGATTTTGGTGCTGCAAAGTGATCTGAAAATCAAAGTGAGGCCTTGGAAACCATTGCAGCCCGATCCCATAGGTATAGCGATAGGTATTGCCTCTCGCCGAAAGATCCTCCAAGCCGTTTTCCTGGGAAAGGAATGGAAGAACCCCCTTTGCCACCTCGTAGGAGAGTTTCGCATAGGTGAAAAGGCCCGTAGTCATCGTACCCCCGGCGGGGGTCAGGTGTTGGATGTCGGCCTCGAGGAGCGCCACCATTTTTGGCGTAATACCAAAAATCGCGTAGGGACCATAAACCTCCCGGGACTGCAGTGCATTGGATCCTACGTAAAAGCTCGCACCAAATTTGCTCTTGTCGTTGTGAAAGAGCGCCCCTCGCAAAGCGGCCCCTTTCTCTACGTCCAGCACGGACGAATCCGGCCGCCCGAGAATTCCGGTGAGAAAGACTTCGTAAGATTCTCCTAGGTAATAGATCTCTAAATTGTAGGTCTCACCCCGCTCATCCCAACCTAAGTTGCGTTCCGTTTCCTGAATATGATCTGGGGTACGCAGCCCATACGCGGAAAAGAATCGCCCGGCCCGGATAGAGGACTTCTCCGTGGGTCGATACATTAGATAGTGACGCCGGCTCAAAACCATATCTGGGAAGGTACTTCCCTGATCGTCCTGATACCCCAACGTTCCCACGAGCTCGAACTTGTCATAGCGCAAGGCCGTTTCGAGATCGGCCTCCATAAAAATCAAGGAAGAGGTGGCAGGAGTCGAGACCGGCTTATTGTATGTCTCTACGAAACGGACATCGCCGTTCATGGAGATCCAATTGGGGAAGGAAACCGCACCGTAGAGAAATCTTCCCTCCCCCTCTTTCGCCCAAGTGCTCAAGAGCTGTTCGGAAAGTACTCTCCCGTACTCGGTCAAGACGCCGCCTCCGTCGGGACTAGTGTGGCAGGTGGCGCAGGCGGGATAGCCGTGCCGGACCATTTCCGGGTAGCTGAAGGCGGGTTGCGCAAGTAGAAATAGCAAAAAGATAAGCGTTTTCATAGGCCTACATGCTATCACAAAGTGATTGTTTGGCTCTCTCCTTTTTTGACTTACAGCGTCAGCTTCAGTAGACCTGATCGGGCAACAGGAAATCAGGGGGAGGAACAAAATGCAGCGAGGAAAGATTCAGGCGACGCTACTGGTTTGTGGTCTAATTTTTTTGGCAGGTTGCCAAAAGGAAACTAGGGTCGGGGCTCCGCCGCCTCACCAGGAGATTCCGGCCGTTCCGAAAGCTTCGGACGAGCCAAAGCCTAAAGTTTCAGAAAACCCCATCAGCGCAGCTCCTTCAGCGGAGCCGTCCGTCGCAACTCCTGTCGCAGTCGCGGCACCCACGCCCGTTGCTCCTGAAATCAAGCCACCGAAAATTGTTGCCCCTCCCACGCAATCACCCATTGCAGCGGCAACTGCCCTCGCCCCAGTCGCTCCCAAATCGAAGCTAGTGCTCCCTTTAGAATGGGTAAAATTGGGGACTCTCGAAGTTGCCGATCATAACGATCGCACCGCCCAGATGGAGGTCGGTGTTGAGGGGAAGGACTATGGCAAGGGTATAGAGTGCGAGTTTGTTGCTCATCACAGAAGAATTCCGACGGCGGCAAAGTGGTCCCCGCTTCCCATCCTGGTCTATAGCGTCTCCGACAAACAGCAGCGGATCAACCCCGTCTTCAATGAGACACTAGACTTTCCAGTAGAGCACCGATTGTCGGCAGCGGATCAGATCACATTCGTCGTGGAATTCACCCGAGGAAAAACATTCCGAGGGCTCTGGCAGGCAAAAACGCGCCTTTATAAACACCAGGGCAAGCCTTATTGCTCGGCCCAATTGAATCTCTGCCTAAGCCCCGAGAAAAGGGGCGAGAAATTCGCGTGCACACAAGATTGGCGGGAGCTAAAGAGGCTCATCACGCACGTGAACACGACTCGTTACATTCGTTATCTCTATTACAAAGAGCGTGAGAAAGACGATCTCGATTCCATCGAGCTCCAGTTGCGGGATCTCGATGATCGGGGCTACCCTAAGGGGAACGTCTATAGCGAGGATGTATCCGACTTCCAATAATTCATTGGCTCAGCCCCGGTAGTTTTCGGCTGACAGATTGCTTGCACCATCTTTTGGAAGACCGAGAGAGAGGACGAGAGTTATTGGGTTTCGGCGCCGTTTTTGTAAACCGACTTCGAACGCGAGATGACATCGCCATCCGCCCGGGAGATTATATCCGCCTCCACCCGACGCCGAAGCGTTTTCCCGTTGGAAAATACAACTGGAGAAATCGAATACTCGCAGAGGAGGAAGACTATCTCATCGTCGATAAACCACCCGGTATCCCCACTCATGCGACTCTCGACAACGCGGAAGAAAACTTAGTCGTACAAATGAGCCGGGCCCTGGGCCAACCCCTATGGGTTACCCATCGCTTGGACATCCCGGCCCAAGGATTGGTTTGCCTAGCGAAAACCAAAACATTTCAAGCTTGGTTCAATAAAATGCTTCGAAAAAGACGAGTTCGAAAGATTTACCGCGTGCTATCGGAACAACCCGTCCCTTGCGGCCTGCATTTGGCCCATCAGGATCCCTCGCCTCGCGCACCAAAGAAAATGAGTGAGTCGCCAACCGAAGGATGGCTCGAGTGCTCTCTGACCGTCCTAAAAGTAAAGCCACACCTTTTGGGATATGAGACGGAGATTGAGCTGCATACGGGGAGGACGCACCAGATACGAGCGCAGATGGCGCTATTGGGGGCGCCGGTTCTGAATGATTTGCTTTACGGCGGGAAAAAGATGGACTGGCCCGAAGAGGAAATTTCTCTTCAGGCCTGCGAGATTGAATTTAGAGACTTTCAGTACAAAGCGACTTCGACCTTGCCGTCGTCCGTTACCCAGGCGCGGTAAAGGCCGTCGTCATGATAGAGACCCGCGAAATTCCCCTTCTTATCGAGGACAATTGCGCCGCCATCCCCACCCGCTGCGGGAATTTCCTTTAAAATGACTTGTGTCGTGGCGTCCGTGACGG
>JAHFAF010000017.1 GCA_023250715.1 Pseudobdellovibrionaceae bacterium
ATGTCTCTGGAATGACTTTACCTGAAGTGAACGCCAAACTCAGAGCCATGGCCGAGGCTTCGAGCGCAATCTTAATGCAGCACGTCATCGAAGACGTAAATGAGTACTTCAAAAGGAATGATGTGCAGGTTCGCTCCATTGCGATCCGAACTTGGTCGAGTTATTGGGGGGCTTGGCTCGGGACTGACACGGATTGGAATCCTTACGATCCCAACGACAACCCCTTCGGTACTCCCTATTGAGACTTCGATAAACCACTTCACCCTACTTGAAAGGATATTTATGTCTCGACTCTGTGTGATTCTGTTACTCACGATCCTAATCTCCGCGTGCGGGAAAACTCCAGCCCCGAGCCCTGTTGAGCTTCAGGACTTCGAGTTCGATATCACAAACTATCCTATTCAAAATGCCTGCCCCGCGGTTTCACGGACGTGCAAAGTGGGGGTGGGCCCCGTCTACACGATCAACAAATCCCAAGGGTGCGGGGTATACGTTGCGCAAAATACCTGTACATCGGCGAAAATTGGTTTCGTCTCCTACAGCTACACTTGCCAAGGGGGATGCGCGGTGAAGGGAGATGCCTCGAAGTCTTGTCGAACCAAGTCCTTTGTTGGAAGCGTGTTCATCAGCAAGTTGTGTACATACAATCGCTTTGCCACACCGGCTTGTCA
This sequence comes from Pseudobdellovibrionaceae bacterium, assembly GCA_023250715.1. Classification (GTDB taxonomy): domain Bacteria; phylum Bdellovibrionota; class FAC87; order UBA2466; family UBA2466; genus JAHFAF01. The sequence goes on from JAHFAF010000017.1 coordinate 672, forward strand.
GGCAAACGTGTCCAATAGCGATTTTCCCATGCAGTGCTCGGTAAACGCCGGGCCCTAATTGCGCTGCGATGTGGCGGGCGTGGTGCGCGGCTTGTCTGTTTTAGGTCTGGATGCGATACTAGTAACTGCTAACCTACCTTGTCTTTCTTAAGAGACCACTCATGAAAACCTCTGCATTAAATTATGACGAGTTGGCTACTCACGCATGCGTTTCGCCTCGCGCATCTCTTGGCAGGAACGTACGTGTCGGGGCCGGTACTGTCATTCATGATAATGTCAAAATTGAAGATGGAACGGTCATCGATGAATTCTGTGTCATTGGACAGCCGGTTACGAAAAATATCTCCAATCGTCAGTTGGTTATTGGGCCTAATAGTAGAATTCGTAGTCACACCGTGCTTTACGAAGGCTCTAACTTTTTGGGGTCAATTGAAACGGGGCACCACACGATGGTGCGCGAAAATACAAGCGCCGGAAAGCGCCTGCGAATTGGGTCATTTTGCGATATTGAGGGCGCCTGCACTTTTGGAGATTATGTTTCTTGTCACAGCTATGTGCATGTTGGGCGTCACTCACAAATTGGAAGTTTTGTTTGGCTTTATTCTCTCGTAACCCTTACTAACGATCCTCTTCCTCCCTCTTGGCTGGAAGCCCCAGTAACGATAGAGGACGGCGCGGTAGTGTGCGTGAATTGCACGGTGTTACCCGGAACTATTTTACGCAAGGGAGCGTATGCCGCGGCCGGAACTCTTGTTTCCGGTACCATTGGTCCTGGTGAAATTGTGACGGGTCCTAACTGCGAAAAAGTGGGGCATGTCACCTCTCTTATTCATATGGAGACTCTTACGCGGCATCCGTGGATGGGGCATCACCATGACAAATATCCAGAGAGTGCCTTTGAGGATCTAAAGCGATTGGAAACTGAGATAAAAGCTAGCCGATGGGGGGAAACTAAGAATGGATAGAGCTGCCGTGATTGATCTAATAGGAATGATTCTAAAGAAACAAGGGAAGCCAGTTTCAGACATTAAGGAAAAATTCACATTGAAGGAACTAGGATTCCGGAGTCTGGACTTTTCCGAACTCTGCCTGAGAGTGGAAGAGTCGATTGGAAGAGAACTTGATTTTGACGGCGCCTTACTACGTGGATTGAAAACGGTGGAGGATGTTTGTGATTTTCTCACACGGGCTCAGGGAAGCCCCGGTGGTAATTTAAGAGTGGCCGCCGGAAAAAAATGAATTTGAAGGGAAATAGACTTCTTACCGGCGATGGTAGCTTCACGCCCCTCGAGCTGACACATCTCTTCTCCGCGCTCATTCGTACAAGGGGAGTCACCACAAATGATAAACTGGCCTTTGTTTCCGAGCGGCCTGACAAATTAATCGGCACTCTTGCGGGAATCGCTACCTTTGAAACTGACAGCATAGTCATTCCTTTACCTCGACTCGATGAACGGATTAGGGCACGAATTGAAAGCGATGGTTATTTCCTCATTAATCTCGATGACAAGTGTGCGCCTATTCGGGGCGCTCGAGGGTGCGCTGGAGAATCTGGGAAGGTGGTTATTCTTAGCTCAGGCACTACAGGCGTTCCCAAACTAATTCCTCATTCCTGGGATACTTTGTTTACTTTCAAAGATGTAATGACCCCGCAAAAGCGTACTTGGTTACTTACTTACGAGGCGGGGAGTTATGCATGGTACCAGATGGCGGCCATGTGGCTTTTCCTTGAGGGGCAAGACCTTGTTGTTCCCAGCTCCTCGGATCCTCAACAGATGTGGGAGGCGGGCCTTGCCGTTCAATTTGATGCCATTAGTTCTACTCCTACGTTCTGGCGCCATCTTTTGATCACGATCGGAAAGCAGGACATCCGCCTGGCAACTCTTCGACAAATTACTCTCGGAGGAGAGCCCGTGAACCAGGATATCTTGAGCCATCTGAAAGATTTGTTTCCCGCTGCAAAGATAACGCACATTTATGCTTCATCGGAAGCTGGGGCCTCCGTTATCGTCAATGATGGAAAGGAGGGGTTTCCAATAGAGTGGCTGAGAAAACAGTCTCCCGATAGACCCTCGCTTCGAGTGGACGGAGATCGTCTTTTCGTTAGATCTCCCTTTGCTTCAACCGCGATCACAGAGTGGCACGATACTGGAGACATAGTCGAACTCCGAAAGGGGAGAGTGGTTTTACTAGGACGTGCGGATGGCCATGTTTTGAATATCGGTGGCCGCAAAGTCTATTCAAAAACAATCGAGGACATCTTGCTCAAGAGTCCCTATGTCTCGTGGTGCAGGGTTTATGCCCGCCAGGCGTCGCTAGCGGGCAATGTCGTACAGGCAGATATCGTCGGTACGCCGGCTCTCGTTTCCCTGGCGCCTGAGGAAAGAGAGGAGAACTTGTCCTCATATTGTCGCGAGCATCTTTCGGATACTTGGATGGTGCCTAGAATATTTAAGATTCTTCCTAAAATACCGATGAGTAACAACTTCAAATCAAGTTTAAGAAACAGGGCGGGAAATGAAGAGTAAAGACCAATGCATTATTATCTCCGGGGGAAGCAAAGGACTAGGGCTTGCATTGGTACTCTCCTGTTTGGAGCGGGGGTTCCGAGTAGCGACCTTCGCAAGAAAACAGACAAACGAAATTAAAGAAGTCGTGAACCGGTACCGTGACTTACTCTACTTTACGGAGCTTGATGGCACCGATGAGCCTGGACTAGAAAAATTCATCGATAGAGCTTCAAATTTCGGCGGTGGCTCCATTTACGCGCTTATCAATAACGCCGCAATTGGTCAGGACCACCTGCTCACGCATCTCTCTTCGGAGACCATCAAACGAATTCTCATGACGAATGTCCATGCACCGATCGTCCTAACAAAAATGGTCATACGAAAAATGATTCTCGCCGGCCAAGGAGGGAGAATTATAAATGTTTCTTCTATCTGTGGTTCTCGAGGATTTTCCGGTTTAACTGTTTACTCCGCAACAAAAGGAGCAATCGACGCCTTTACTCGATCTCTAGCTAGAGAGGTCGGGGCGCGGGGAATCCTCGTTAACTCTGTAGCGCCGGGTTTTTTTTCATCGGAAATGTCCGCTTCGCTTGGAGACGATCAACTACAAACCATCGAACGAAGAACTCCCACTGGAAAACTCACAGATATTTCCCAGGTCATCCCCACTATTAATTTTCTACTCTTAGAGAACACCAATATTACGGGGCAGGTCTTAGCCGTGGATGGAGGAATGAGCACTTGAACTCATCCCAACAAAACGCAATTTCCTTGCCCTTCACCTGGGGTGTCGCGACCCTTGGTCCGTGCGGGTCAGTGAATGGAGAGGTACGATCCTATGATAATCGGGCGCGAGTGTTAGCGTGGACATGCCCAAACCCTAAGATGCGGTATGCTTGTGATATCGAGCACACCGGGACTGATGTGAGCTATCTTGCGGGTCGTTTATTTCGTCCGGAACCTAATTTTCTTCAGAGCTGGGTGTGTACAGAGGTTCTAGCCAAACTCCACGATACACCAATCCTCAAATGGTTAAAAATGCGAGGAATGGCGCGGGCAATCACTACTTCGACGGGCGCCTTTCTGGAGGCGGAAGGGGCTGAGGTATACTACTTTAGAAATGATACGCTATTTTGCTACCTTGCTTTTGGAAGAAAACGGTAGTCACTTCAAAATTGCCTCGTACATCTGAATGTATCTCGCTAGAACGACATCACGGGACAGATTATTCAAAATCCACTTTCTGGTAACCATCGAAATTTCCCGTCGAGTATCCTCAGAAGAAGCCAATTTTGCTAGCCCTGCCGCAAGCATTCCCTCACCCTTCATATCGACAATGGTTGCTCTCGGCCCCGCCACCCACATGGCTCTCTTCCAATCGTGCATAACGCAGGGCAAGCCCGTCGCCGCGGCTTCCGCGGTCGAAAGACCGAAAATTCCCTCTACCGATAGATTCGCGTAAATATCCGCGGCCTGATAGATTGAAGGCATTGTTTCCCTGTCGAGATCCTCGAATATTCGGCAGTCGGAACCGATTTTTTCGAAGGCCAGCCGTTTCAGTTCTGCCGACTCTCTAGTCGAAGCACCTGCTATCACCAGAACCGCAGGCCCCTGGTAGATTCTCTTAAACCTCGCAAATTCCTGAATCAACCAGTCCGTGCGTTTTACCTGTCGTTGGATTGCCCCGACGCCAAGAATAATAATTGCCCCTTCTGGAAGTCCCAGTTTTTTTCTAGCGTCCAAACGATTCCCTGGATGAAACTTCGTCGAATCTACAAAATTGGGGACGTTGAACCATCCAGGCTTTTGGAGCCCTTCCTTTGCTAAATCCTGCAAGCCGAATGAGTCCAGCTCCTGAAGAAAATCGAATTGCGCGAGAAAATCGTGTGACTCCTCCGTGCCATTTGCAAGAATGACAGCGGGATGGATCCTATGTCGTCGTTTTGCTTTCAAGAGATACTGTGCGACAAGCGGATCCTGCATATGGATCAGGTCGTAGTCATTCTTTAGATAAGGCACGAGGCGTTTATAAAAAGTGTAGGACTCCAGATTGTACGGAGAACTAAGAGGTGTTCTCCAAATACCGGGAAGCTTGTGACCCGAAACTAGCTGGGTAAGGCGGGAATTACGTCTCCAGCAGGGCACGACAACCTCGTAGGAGGTAGTCTTTTTGCCGGCCCCCTTGAACAAAGTGACGTTAACTCCAACGCTGTGAAGAAGCTCGGCGAGATCTCTTGCCCATGTCTCGATTCCTCGGGCGATGTGACCTAGCCCGCAGCAGGCTATGGCAATCTTCTTTCCGACAAGTGGGACACGTGCGGAAGGCTGACACGCATTTCCAGCTCGAGTCATGTTCTCCTGTCCGGTTTCGAATTGAAATAGCTCGCAACTACTGAGGCGACATAGGCTGCGTCATCGTTACTCATCGTTGGACAGATCGGCAAAGAGACCGCGGAGCGGGCGACTCTCTCGGCGTTTGGAAAATGGCCCTTACAAATTGAAGATCCCCTGAAGGCGGGTATCTGATGAATGGCCTGTGGGTAGTGAATACCCGTTCCCACACCTTTCTCTTTTAGGTATTGGCAAAACTTTTCCCGCTCTTCTACCAACACCACGAAAAGATGATAGGTGTGGTGAGCAGAGGGGCTTTCCACCGGAAGCTCAAGTCCATCGATATTCGCCAACTTCTCAAAATAGATATTCGCGAGGCTTCTACGTATTTCGTTCCATCGATCCACATACTTCAATTTAATATTGAGCACTGCTGCCTGAATTCCATCGAGGCGAGAGTTTCCACCGATGGCGTCGTGTTGATACTTCTCTAGCCCACCATGCTTGCCAAATGCCGAACAGCGCTTAATGAGAGCTTCATCTCTGCTAAGCACTGCACCTGCATCTCCAAAGGCCCCTAAGTTCTTTCCAGGGTAGAAGCTGAAGGAGGCCAAGTCTCCCCAAGATCCTACTGGTCGATTTTTCCAACGCGAACCGTGAGCCTGAGCAGCGTCCTCGAGAATCCTGCATTCGAACCTATCAGCGATTTCTCGCAGTCGATCCATTTGCGCCATTTGACCGTAAAGATGAACGGGCACGAGCACTTTGGTATTCTTAGTAATTGCGTTCTCGACAGAGGCGGGGTCCATCAACCATGTGCCGGCTTCTACATCCACCAACTTAATCGTCAATCCTGCATTGAGCAGCCCTTCGCTAGTTCCGAAGAATGTCATCGCCGGAATAATAGCCTCCGCCCCGGCTGGCAGATCCAAGGCCTTTACAGCCAGGGTGATAGCGTCCGTGCCGTTTCCGCAGCCCACGGCGTGAAATTCTGAGCCCACCCATTCGGCGAAACTTCTCTCAAACTTTTCTACTGCGTTTCCTCCAATAAAACCCGCGCTATCGATGACGGCGGCAATCGCCTCCAAATACTCCTCACGGTTCTGCGCTGTGAGACCTTGCAGATCCAGCAATGAAATGTTCTTGTCTTTGTGTCGAGAAACTAGTTTCAAGGTTTTCATGCTTTAATACTTTCATGCGGTCTAGGCCGCGCGATTCTTCTCTTTCGTGAAAATAGATTCAACGGCATCCGGTTTCACTGTTTGGCCGGTGGCCATACTATGTGTTGCCATTTCCAGCAATTGAACAACGCGCTTTCCGCACTCCCCGTCTGAAATCGTCGGCTTGTCGTATGCGACGTGACTGTAAAGATCGGCAATGAGTCCGCCGAGCGCTTCGCGATTGGGCAGTGCCGGCGATATCATTCCGCCCAAAAGATATTTCACCCTTGCATCGTTTAAGGAATCGGTATTTGGGCCGGTAATTCCACGATCATAAACTTTGATTTTTTCCGTAGGTAAATTCTCATCGTAAATGAGCATTCGCAAAGAGCCACCTAATGTGATGGACCGCACTTTTACGGGGGCTATCCAGTTTAGGTGAATATGAGCGATAAAATCATTGGGGTAGTTCAAGGTGACGTGACAAAGACTTTCGACGTCATGGGAAAGAAATTTCTTTCCCACTGCGAATACGGAAATTGGCATTACCCCCCGAACAATGAAATCCAAGATAGAAAGATCGTGAGGTGCGAGATCCCAGAGAACATTTACCTGCCTTTGAAACCCTCCAAAGTTCACGCGAATGGAATCATAGTACAGCGGAATTCCGAGTGAGCCGTTGAAAACTTCTGCGCCAATATACTCAATTGCGGGATGATAGAGAAAAGTATGGTCGACCATTACTTTCCGGGAAAGCTTCTTAGCCACATCCAGAATTCGATTACACTCCTCAACCGATCGAGCCAGAGGTTTTTCCACTAATACGTGGCTCCCTCGGTTCATGCACTCGATGGCTAGGTTACAGTGGGCCGCCGGTGGAGCACAGATCACCATCACCTCGGGTTTGGCCACTGAAAACATTTGAGCCAGGTCACCAAAGGTTTTGATGTAAGGAAAATGAATGGAGCATGTCTCAAGAGCGGGAGGGGAGGAGTCCACCACTCCCACGACTTCAAACCCCCGATGGGACGTCAAATTACGCAGCATGTTTTGGCCCCAATACCCATAGCCCACCAGGCCAACGCGTAATTTTTTCGAAATAGGAAGCGGTACCATTTCATCGCTTATCGGCTTAGAACATGAAAATCTTGATGTTTTGTGATGTTTTGTGATTACCGGGCGACCGCCCCATTAAACTAAGCCTTTGAATCTTAAGATGAGTCGGGGGCGACGAGTTAACTTTATGCGTTATGTTTCTTGGGAAGAGAGATTAGGTCCCGAACTTCTACCGGTTACTCAACTCTTTTGGCCACGAACACGATGATAGGAGCAAGATCGTCCTGAATGTCCATTCGCTCATCCCTTATGCGCAGGACGGTCGTTTCAAAACCGAACGGCCGCAGCTGAAGCGGGAGATCTCGTCCAAAATCCGTATAGACGAGAGAATCTTCGGACCTATAGGGATCGTCATGAAAAATTTTTGGGAGAAGATAAACGTCTTCCGTTCCCGATACATCCACTCGACTCTTCGTCATGCAATCATCCCGGTAGGGAATCGTGAAAAAGTAGGTTCCCCCTGGCTTCAGAACACGGTGAATCTCACTGAAACCAACCCAAGGCTTTCGAACATGTTCCATCGTTTCTGATGAGATCGCAATTTCGAACGAGGCATCCGGAAAGGAAAGTCTCTGGCAGTCCTGATTGTAAACTCGCGGCTTAATTTCGATGCCGAACGGTTTATTCCAGAAATACCCACTGCAGACATAGTTCGTAAGATTGCTATACCGACGGCAGATAGGGCTCTTAGTGGTTAGCTCGTACAATTTTGCGCCGCCTGCCATGTGCTGACTGAGCGGGCGCGAGGTAGTCTCCTCCACCGCTTTAACAATAGCGCGGTACTTGGGCGTCGATCGACATCTCACGCAGCTGCGAACAAACCGTTCTCCAGGAGTAATGCATACGAACGCGGTCCAGCGCTCACAAACATTGCACCAGTTCTTCCAAGGGATGACCCGTTGATACGTGAGATGCATGATGATGCCCTTGATCGCCTTGGCCACTCTCGAAAGAAATCGAATCATCATGTCTCCAAGCCAACTTCTGCCTATTATACCCAAATTCGCGAATTGAAAGACATTCGGAAATTATACATGCTCAGATGGCTTGGGCAAAAATATTCAAATCGTTTGAGGCCTTTCTCAATTGGCAAAGGAGGTACTCAATGCTGGGAAATTTGTCGCCGGTAAACTTCGAAGTTAATTTTTCCTAGGCAACCTTCAAAATGCCCGTCCCACTTTCTCTTTCCCATTCATCTCCTATATAGATCGGAATCGAGCCATCGTGCTCGAAGCGAAAGCTCATTGCACGCATGGGCTTTAAGGCCTCGATAATTTTTGAGTGATTTTTCGGATCAGACAGGATCAGGAGGAAGCCTCCTCCCCCGGCTCCCAGAAGTTTGCCGCCAAATGCCCCGTTTTCCTTAGCCTTACAGTAAGCGGTATCTATTTCAGAATTACTTATCGCCTTCGCCATTTCCCTCTTAAGTGCCCAACCTCGATCAAGGATCCGGCCGAATTCCTCGATATCGCCTGAAAAGAGAGCCTGCCTGCCGCCATCTACCAAACCCACCATCGCGTTCAGCACTTCATTTTTTTCTTGGGATATCAAATTCTTTTTCTGCTCGGAGAGTACGGAACGTGCGTCTCGCTGCTTGCCGGTGTATAGCAGGACTAAACTCCGCTCCAATAATCTCCAATATTCTGGCCGCAGATGGATCGGTTCCACGATTACTCGGCCATTGGTTTCAAAACGAATGACATTGAGCCCCCCAAAGGCAGCCGCGTATTGATCCTGTTTCCCGATAGGCTCCTTTAGGCGCCTGATTTCAATGTCACACGCCTCACTAGCCAATTGATGTTTAGTAACGTAGATCCCGGACCTAATATAAAAGTTATGCAGTAGCCCTACGGTGTAGGCGGAAGATGAGCCCATTCCAGTTCCAGCCGAAATGCTGGCGTGTGAACTGATCTCTAACCCGCCCGTCACCTTGAACTGTTCCAAGACTTCTCGTGCGATGGGGTGCTTAAGCTGCCCCGGGCTCGATACCGTCTCCGATTGGGAATACTGTACCCTTATTTGAGTGGGATCGAACAATGGGTGAGAGCAAAGATACATGTACTTATTGATGGAGACACTCAGAACGGCGCCAGGGTGATTCTCATAAAATTGAGGAATATCGGATCCACCACCTAAAAAGCTTATACGAAAGGGCGTACGGGTTACGATCATTGTCGCTTCCTTCTTTCCAGGGGTAGCAGGAAATTAACTGCATCAGGCAGGTCGTTAAACATGTGATCAGGTTGTACGGAGAGATCCCCGTCCACGCATTTTCTCCCCGTTCTTACACCGACGGTCAGTAGGCCGGCACCTCTCCCACAAAGGATATCCCGAAAAGAGTCCCCAACGATCGCGGACGTAGACAAATCAATGTTAAACTCTTGGGACGCTTCCTCTATCATTCCCGTCTTGGGCTTCCTGCAGCCACAATTTATCTTCAATTGGGAATTCTCTCCCGGGTATCCTCCATCCGGGTGGTGGGGACAGAAGTAGATGCCGTCGACCCATGCGCCATTTTCGCCTAGAAGGGTTTCCATTTTATTGTGGATGGTATCAAGATCTGAAAGACTACAAGAATTCTTTGCAATGCCTGGTTGATTGGTAACGACAATCGTAAGAAAATTCGACTCGTTAATTTGTCGTATCGCTTCCGAAACGCCAGGAATGAGATAAAAATCCTCAGATCTGTCTACTGGAGACAAAGCATCGTTGATGACCCCGTCTCGATCCAAAAAAATAGCCCTCTGAGGCACATCCCTATTTTTCCGTGCAACTCTACCGCTTTCGAAGTCTACTCTCACCTCCTCCAATCGTTCAGGAGTGCCTGCATCCTTTAGGTATTCAAATGTTTTGTAAGCGAATACTCTCCCAGACTGAATCATGTTGGGGAGAACATCCTTGAAAAAATCGGAGGGCCTACCCGAGGGGACGTAGGATGTTGCCTCCGGTGAGAGAATGTATGCTCCCGCATTCCCCAAATTCTTCAGATACGTACCAGCCGGGTGGGGGCGATGGTTCAGTTGAATAATTCTCGAGCTCTCATCAACCTCAACCAAATCGCTGTCAAAAATATGACTGCTAGGATGTACGACAATGGTACAAAGGGCTTCCGTCTTTTTGTGGTGTTGAAAGAGACGATTTACATTCATCTCTATCATTACGTCTCCGTAAAAAACAATAAAGGGAGTCTGAAACGACGGCCCAACAGCTTTAAGGGCGCCGGCGGAGCCCAAGGCCTCTTGTTCGCGAAAATAGGAAATCTCTAAGCCCCATTTGCGCCCATCGCCGAAGTACTCTTCGATGCATTCGGCGAGATGGTTAATCACGAGAATAATCTCGTCCGCCCCATACCTCTTTAGTAGGCGAATTTGGTGTTCAAGCAATGGGTATGGCCCGATTTCTACCATGGGCTTTGGAATGGACTTCAGGACGCTTGCGAGTCGCGTTCCCTTGCCACCTGCAACGATCACGGCTTTCATTGCATCACGCTGCTTTGTTCAATGAGATCCTTTACTGCAAGCCTCACCGCCTCGGTTGATGTACTGGAGGGTTTCCAACCAAGCTTTCTCATTTTGGATGAATCATACTCAAAGCGGGGCACGTCCCCCTTCCATCCTCTGGGGCCACCCGTGTGAGAGAGAACCACGGAACCGAGTTTCATTTCCTCGATCACAATCTCGGCAATTTCATCAGGGGTAGTGAACGAATCAACGCCGACATTGAAGCAGTTGAAGGAGCCTGTGGATTTTTTCCATCCGATCAAGATCGCTTGCACGAGATCGTGAACATGCATGTAAGGCTTCGCTTGTTTTCCGTCGCCGAGTATAGTGAGCTGCTTCGGGTTTTGTCTTAATCGAAGTATGAAATCGAATAAGACGCCGTGTGTGGCTCGAGGTCCAACTACATTTGGAAAGCGAAAAATCCAAGAGCGCAAATCAAAATTTTCAGTGTAAGCGGAAATGAAACCCTCCGCCGCTAGTTTTCCGGCGCCATATAGTGACTTCGGAAAGGCAGGTCCCGAGTTTTCATTTAATTTTCCGCTGAGATCTCCGTAAATGGCGGAGCTGGAGGAAAAAACAAGATCTCGCACGTTGTACAAACGCATGCACTCCAAAACATAGAACGTGGAGAGAAAAGTTCGATTGAGATCAAGCGACGGGTCCTTTCCGCCTCTTTGGATATCTGAGTTGGCACAAAGATGAAACACACAATCGAACTTTTCGCGCTGAAAAAGTAATTCCATTGCAGAACGGTCGGTAACCAGATCTAGCCGGCGAAGGGAAAAATGGGAGTTCTTGGAATGGTGCTCTAAATGTTCCTCTTTTCCTAGGCTGAAATTATCAATGCAAACAACGTGGTCGCCTTGGCGAAGAAGTGCATCAATAATATGACTGCCGATGAATCCCGCCCCTCCTGTTACCAAGATTCTCATCCAATCTCCAGAAATTAGGACTTAACAGGATAGAGCTTTCCGACCGTCGCTAATTTGCTCTTTTCCTTTCGGTCGCGAGCCCGCACTAGGAACTGCGCCAGCGTGTGCATCAAGACCTGGTGGCCGTCCTCCACGACACCATAATTTGAATAGTCGATGTGAAGATTTATATCGACCAGTGACGCTAGCTTTCCCCCGGAAAACCCCGTGAGACCAACGGTTCGAACAGATAGCTTCTTTGCCACGTCGACTGCCTTGAGAATATTCGCGCTATTTCCGGAGGAAGAAATTAAAACAAGAGCATCGCCGGGTCTGGCAAACATTTCTAATTGTTTCGAGAAAACATCCTCATAAGAAAAATCATTGGCAAGGGCAGTGAAGAGCGCCGAGTTGGATACGAGTGAGTGGGTTCTGAGGCTATTTTGTCCCACGACGCAGGTTCCCTTTGTCCAATCGCATCCCAGGTGATCGGCAATCGCCGCAGATCCTCCATTTCCCGCTACGAAAATGGTGTTATTCTGCTCTATTACCTCAAGGAGGACATCTACCACCCTTTCGAGATCATTTTTCCCGACACTCCCTAGGGCTTGGTGCAAGGCATCTGCATACTGTTCAAGGTATTCCTCAATGGATTTTCCATCGAAAATGGAGTTCCTAAATCTAGGATCCGCTTTTGAGCAATTCTTAGACTTCTCCACCATGGGTTTAGAGAATTTTTTCAGAGTGCCTCTCAAGATTCCTGCCCAAATTCCCTTCGGCTAAAGTCGCGAAAACATTTAGGTGCAAACTCAGGAACATCGGAGGGTTTACGCTTTTTCAAGCGAGCGCTTTTTTTTGGAAAAGAAATGCCGAAATGGCAGGAATCGCCGCACACGGAAAAGTCCGTTCATTCGCACAGGCTATACCGGCGTTACTAAACTGTATTTTTGTGACGCGTTCCAATGAGCCTCTTAAATGCTCTAGGATACTTTGCTTGCCTTTTTACAAAAATTGACGTGAGTGCTCGCGTCTCATACGATTAGGCACTACGAATCCAAGTACCCGATCAAAACCGTTTGTACCTGATAACAAGTCCCGCCTTTGGCTACGCTCCATTTATGAGCTCAATCAAATACTCTCGCCGCTAAATCGTCTAGTAATGAGATTGGTTTGGAGGACGGGGCTCCAAGGACTTTTGAATTATTTTGCGGCGCGAGGGGAGGTCCGAAGAGCGCTCAAGAACGGGGTGCTCAATGAAAATAGGATAGGGCACTTGCGCACCCTACCCGCCAATGGCCTGCCCTCATTCTCGACTGAAGGCAAAATCGACCGGAAGCTTGCGGACATAGATCAGGATGGGTATCTGTTCGCCTCAAATCCAGTGGATATTCCCTTTTTCAATTCGCGCATAGCGAGAGTTCCACGAGGCCGAGATCGAGTATCCATCGTTCTAAAAGATGGAAAAATTCAATTCAAAAAGCAGTTTTCCCACGTTTCCGATCTTCCCGGAATCTGGAAAAAGACCCAGGGCCTTCTGGGCGTGGGCTTTTACAACGAGGCGGCTGCTCTTATTCGGCTTCGTGAAAAAGGGTTTGTTCCCAGAATTCTTTCCGTCAATCCCACTGATCTGTCCATTCATTGCGAATATATCCCCAGCAAAACGCTTTATGAGCATTTTATGGAATCGACGGTAACGCGGGAAGATAAAGATGAACCTAGCATCTTCAAATCGAATGCTAGCACTGAACACCGAATGCGTATCAGGGACAATGTTCTTGAAATGGTGGCGTGTGGACTAATGCCGATCGGCGCTTCCTTGAGAAACATTCTCGTCGAAAAGAGTGAGGGTTCCCTCTACTGGGTTGACTTCGAACTTGCTGCCCTAACATCACAACCTCGCTGGAACGATCGACTCGAGGAAGGATTTCAACACTTAAAACATTTATTCGATGTGAATTTTATCACCCGAGATGACATTCGATCTTTCCAGGCACAAAACGAAATCTACTCGCCCGCGGATCTTGGGTACCTCGGACAAATCGGTGATGTCTCCCAGGTAGGTTCGGGAGAGGGAAGGTGGGGTTGGCTATTAAGAAACCAAGCCGATTGGAGGAATCTGAAAATATTGGACCTTGGTTCGAATAACTGCCTTTATGGAATCAGGCAGCTTCAAGAAGGGGCGGCCGAAGTTCATTGCGTCGAAAGAAATCCGGAAAGCCTTCGTCAGGCCTCGATCCTTCTTTCGGCGAATGAACAAAACTTAGGAAGGAGACTAAACCTCAAGCCACATCTGAGCGAGATGGTAGCCTTTCTAGAATCGCAGAATTTCCCGGTGGAATATTTCGATATTACTACGGCACTTTGCAGTATTTACTATCTCGAACCTGAGCCATTAGAAAGATCCTTGAAGATTATTCACCGCATTTCGAAAGAGTGTTGGCTTCAGGCGAACATGACTACACCGCGCGAAGATCCTGCGCTCGCCTTACGCGCCCGTGTCGATTATCTGACAACGAAACTCAAGGAGTCTGGTTTCCACTACGTACAGGTAATTTCACCCAAGGGTTACTCCCGGCCTCTTCTCATCGGGAAAAAGTTCTGAGGGCTCGTAAAGGGAGGGGGCTCACTCGCCACCACCACTCGTCGTTCGAACCATACAGAGGGAGAACTGCTTTACGGTATTATTGAAATACATATCGACGCGAGCGAGGGCCGTGGATGGATTGAAATCTCAAGGGTCAGACCAAAATCATTCCAATCGTAATTCCGAACAGAGTCATTTTCCCTCTACTTTTCCGTATCGCGAAAAGCAGCATGCCGGCTAGCATCGACCCCGAAAATATTAGTGGTTCCCTATGTAGGGAGATCATCGACGTCAATGCGGGACCGGGGCAGAAGCCGGCGAGTCCCCAGCCGGTTCCGAAAAGGGCCGAGCCCAAGACAAGTGGACGATCCACCTCACTCCGTTTCGGCAAATGGAAAGCTTCCGAGAGAAGAGGCTTCGATCTCTTGGTGACCAGCCGGTATCCAATGAAATAAACGAGAATCGCGCCCACCATCACAAATAGAAGACTCGGGTCCCACGCCCCGAAGAAATCCAGAAAGGCAGTGACTCTCCCAGGCTGGGTCATGCCAGAGACGCCAAGACCGAAAGCAAATAGAATCCCACAAAAAAAAGAGAGAGCATTCTCTTTCATATACGGCCTCCCAGTACATGGTTGATGAGAAAGACCGTGAGTGCACCAAAAGACATGAAGAGAAGAGTGGCAAGAAGGGATCGGGGTGATAGGCGGCTGATTCCACAGATTCCATGTCCGCTCGTGCAGCCTCCCCCTAGGCGAGTTCCATACCCAACTAAAAGTCCTGCCACGATCAAAGAAGCGTTGGATCGCGATAGGGAGTTGTTAAAGGCCCCAGGCAAAAGGGAAAGGCTCAGCAATCCCCCGATCAAAAGTCCGAAGAGAAAAAAAGTGCGCCAGGCATCGCGACTGGAATCCTTTTGAAAAATGCCACCGACGATCCCGCTGATTCCAAGAATCTTTCCGTTGAAAAGAAGCATGAGAACGGAGGCGAAACCGATGAGTGCTCCCCCAGCAAGGGGTGCAAGAATGTGGTGCATTCTCACTTTATAGTCGATTGGAGGGCAGTTGGCGATGACGCGACAAGCTTCGGGACATTAAATCCCGTGAAAGTGTTTCCCTGGGCGAAAGTGTCCCGCGGTTTTGTTTGGGTAGATGCGGAATGACTGGGCGTAGGTTTTGCACAACCGAAGGGTCTAAGAAGAAGCGGAGAGAACAATGTATCAAGGTAAGACAAAAAGCGGAGTAGACATTAAGAGCCTAAATGGCGTCGAATCAACGGGAAAGGTTCGTACCTGGATCATGGTGGCGGATAGTTCACGCATTCGGTTCTTCGAGCGTGAAGTGAAAGAGAAGCGAGTGAGCCTCCTGCCGATTACAGAGATCGTCTCAGAAAGACAGAAGTTAGAAGAGAGCGATCGGCCGGGGCGTGCTTTTTCGAGTCATACCCAGGCTCATCATGGCCAGACGGGCGCTCCGAGACACGCCTTAGAGGGTCGTGAGACCCCGGCTGAACATGAGGTGAATGATCTTGTGCGCCGTGGATCGGAATTTTTGGATTGTTCACTTAAAAAGGGCAAGTTCGAATCTCTTGATGTGTTTGCCGGACCTCATCTCTTGGGTATCATTCGGGCCGAGCTGAAGAAGGCCGTGGAGAAGAAGCTGAATCGCGTGGAAGAAAAGGATCTTTCCTGGATTTCGGGCGCCGACCTCGAAAAGAGAATCCTGGAATGAAAAAGGTAGCGACTATTCTTTTAATTTTTGGCGCTTTCACTTTGTTTGCGAAGGGGCTCGAGACGGAGGAAGAACGAAAGGCCATCGAGAGGGCCCACGTTTCTATCACGGAAATCCAAGCCAACTTTCAAAAAACGATGGCAGAGACCTTAAGGCGTTCCGGTCCTGGTAAATCTCTGCCCTCGTGCCGTGTGGACGCCACAGGAAATGCGAAGGGGATTGTTGTGGGTCGGACCAGCCTTCGGTTGAGAAATCCAAAAAATGCTCCTCCAGAGTGGGTTAAGCCCTATTTGGAAGAGTTTTCCACTTTGAAGCCTGAGAGAGTTCCCTCCCGTAAACTTGTGAACTTGGGAAAGAATCATTACGGCTATCTCGAGCCCATTTTCGTGGAACCCATTTGCTTGAACTGCCACGGTACCCAGATCAACCCGGAAGTCCACGAGAGCCTGCGCCAGCAATATCCCGCCGACAAAGCGGTTGGCTTTAGCGAGGGAGATTTGCGCGGAGTGATCTGGCTGGAAATGAACCAGTAGAGTTTGGTGAGACAGTCTGACTCGTGCGAAGAGCCGCAGAGTCTCAAACTTCTCTCAAAGAAAAATATCAGGCCTTGCCCATTAACGGTACGCCCGTTGCAGTGTTTTCTGCGCGTATCACTGGGAGGGGAAGATGCAAAATTGGGCTGGGATGTTTTTTGTCTTTGCGTGTCAGTTATTACGCTGCTCGAGTGCAGGGGCCGCGCTTTCATCGGCAGAACATAAAGAGATCGAAAGCCGCTTAAAAAACTTTTATCAGATTCCGGTAAAGCCTGAAGTCATGGACAGGGCCTTTTCGAGGTTTAACGCCATCACTGGAGAGATCGAATCTCCGAATACTCAACTTCTCTGGAAGGGCCAGATTTCTCCCGATGCCTTACTCCAACAAGCGCAGGCGAAATCGACCAAGGCGTATCAAGCGGATCGTTGCAAAAATTTCCTAAACCCGAAATTTCCGCAATTGAAATGCGGGGGGGAACACAAGCTGTGGGAGACTGCAAAAGCGCACGACCAGGTGAAGGACTTGGCGACGACCTGGATAGCTCCCGCGCAAGTTGCCTACTCCCTGGATGAGGTTCCCGTCACCGGAGAAGTCCAAAATAAATATTGGTCGGGAGATTATTGGAGCATGCGATTGGGACTTACTTCGCACCGCTATTCGGACGCAACTTATTATTCAGACTATAAGACAGCCGTGGCCTCCTATGTCCAACCCGCCGAGTGGGAGAAGCTTCTCTCCCCGTTAGATTTAGAGCAAATCGCCCGACATGTTCTCGATTGGTCGCCGTCAGAAAAGTATGATCTTCTAGCGGGAGATGAATCATTTGCCCTGACGAACCAGCAGAAAAATGAAGGGGCGAATTACCTTGGGGAGGACGGAAACGTGGAGAGCTGGTTTGGGATTTGCCACGGCTGGGCACCGGCTTCGGTTTTCGTGCCGCCTCCGCTCCATCCTGTCGATAGCGTGGGCGCACGAGGAGTAAAGGTGAGGTGGTATCCCGATGACATTCGCGCCATAGTCACACTCGCTTGGGCGAATGGGAATTTTCGGAGTAATTTCATCGGCGGCAGATGCAATGCCAAGAAAATAGAGAGATATGAGAACGGCCGAATAAATCAGCCAGAGTGTTTCGATAATAATCCGGCGACTTTTCATCTGGCTTTGGGAAACATGATCGGAAGGGAAAAAGTGCCATTCGTCATGGACGCTGCTTACGACTACACAGTTTGGAATCAGCCCGTAGTCAAATACGAGTTCGAGTATTTCAATCCGTTGAATGAGAATGAAAGGAGTAAGAAATGGCAGGAGGTTTCCGTTGCCTATGACAGCAAATTCAAAAAGAAGGATCGTTTCCAGAAACCTAAGACCCGCGGCGTGAAAAGGGAAACTGAAAATTATGATGACTCCGGGATCGAGGAAGTGGTGGGAGTGATTGCTTCGGTGACCTACCTCGGGGAAACGGGTGCCAGGCATACAGAAGAGCCCAGGGAAAACCACGAAATCCGCGTTTCCTACATCTATGATTTAGAATTGCACGAGAAAGAGGGGAAGTTGGTCCCGCTTGGGGGGGAATGGCATGAAAATACCCACCCAGATTTTCTTTGGGCACCCCAACGCGATTCCTTGGCTCAAACTTATCACGACTTAGCAGCGCCCAAATTGGATCTCAAGGTCGGCCCGACGGATGGCCTGTCGAAACTTTCCAAGACCGCCAGCGAAGACGGGTACCCACTTTGCAATGTAATTTCGCCGTTGATCGAGGCGTCGGCCGAGGAAGGAGCAACCTATCCCTGCCGCTAACGGGAGCTGAGAGGTACCCTCTCTCCCAATTGGGGAAAACGACATTTCCATCCGAATTGTTTCTCGATGGCGGTTTTTAGGGCGGCAGATTGTTCCGGTTCTCCGTGAGTGATGAAGACCTCCTCTGGTTCTCGAGGCGCTGTTGCAAGCCAGGCTAGAATTTCGGCTTGGTCGGCGTGGGCGGAAAAGGCGTCCAGGTTCATGACTTCCGCTCGAACAGGGACCATTTCGCCGTGAATCTTTAGAAAGCGTTCCCCCTTCATCAAGGATGCCCCTCGAGTACCCTCGGCTTGAAAGCCCGTCAGCAAGATTAGGTTCTTTTCATCCGGTCCAAAGGCCTTTAGGTGATGAAGCACTCGGCCTCCTGTTGCCATTCCACTCGCCGACAAAATGATCATCGGTCCTGTGCGCGCGTTGAGCGCGATGGATTCCTCTTGGGTGTGGATGTACCTGGCAACGCTACAAGCTCCGCGACATTCCTCCGGAGTAAGGCGGAGTTCGCCAGCATGTTCTTTAAAAATGCGCGTGGCATTCATGGAAAGGGGGCTATTCAAATAAATCGGAACCTCAGGAATTCTTCGCCCTTTTTTCAGAACATGGAGGCAATGAAGTATGGCTTGAGTTCTTCCTACGGAAAAAGCGGGAATGATGATGACACCGTTTCGGTTTATGACACGATTCGCACATTTTTCTAGCTCCGCCACTAGATCGACTCTTGGATGAAGCCTCCCTCCATAGGTGGATTCGACCACAAGATAGTCCGTATCCTCGAGCGGGACGGGAGGGAGAAGGACAGGATCGTTCGGTCTGCCGAGGTCACCGGAAAAGACAATCTTTCGCCCTGCGTTCACCAGTGTGACGAAAGCAGCGCCCAAAATATGTCCGGCACGGGTAAAACGAAACGTGAAATCAGAGTCTAAGTGAAAGGGAACATCCCAGCCGACGCTTGAGAAATGACGAAGCGATCGAATTGCATCGTCTTCTGTGTATAGCGGGAGAGCCGGATGGTGCTTGGAGAAACCCTTTCGGTTAGCATATTCGGCCTCCTCCTCGTGGAGTTTTCCGCTATCCGGAAGTAGAATTTTGCAAAGGTCCAAAGTGGCGGGGGTGCAGTACACCGGTCCGCCAAATCCCTTTTTTATGAGCAGTGGAATGAAGCCACTGTGATCGATGTGAGCGTGGGTAAGCACCACCGCATCCAGAGTTCTCGGATCGAAAGGAAGGGCTCCCCAGTTTCTGAGCCTCAACTCTTTCAACCCCTGAAACAATCCGCAATCGACGAGGATGCGCCGGTTTCCTGTTTCGACTAAGTACTTTGATCCGGTGACGGTGGCGGTAGCGCCCCAAAAGGTGAGGTTCATTATCCCCCAAAAGTGCATTTCAAGTGCCAGCGCCCAGCCTGGAAGGAAGGTAGAGTAAGTCCCATGCTGACCCTTGAGGGGGCATTATGTCTCGCGGAAGCCCTCTTAGCGAGCGTTGAGGGTTGGTAATGGAATTGCACTGTTAGGGGGAAAAGGAGTCTTTATGAAGCACCGTTCAAAGGAAACAGATTTTACGGATTTCTCTGCGTCTCTCTCGGAAATTCGAGATGGAATTGGAAAACTCACTGAGGGCTTAAAGAATCTTACGCGCGAGGAGTCCAATGAATGGAAGGCTACACTTCAAGAAAAATGTGAAGGAGAATTGAAGCACATCAGTCATCTTTTCGAAGAAGGGGCTGCAAAGCTCAACCAAACTTCTGAAATGGCCGGTGAAAGAATCAAGGAAAATCCATTGAAGAGTCTCGCACTTGCTTTCGGCTTGGGCTACGTGGCGGGAAAAATTCTAGAAACGAAGGAAAAGGAATAAACTTGAAGGCAGTCGCGGAGCTGATCATCGCTGTCGCCGATCTCGTGGAAGCGGAATCGCGCCAGATGAGAAAGGTATATATCCAAACGAGAGTGTTCAATTTCGCCCTTGCCGTCTTAGCAATGTTTTCCGCGGCAGGAGTTGGATTGGTATTTTGGGCTACCTATCGGGTCTTGAATGAATCCGCCGGCCCCGTTTTAGGAAGCTTTTTAACCGGGGTTGTTATTTTAATGACTAGTGGAGGTCTTCTATGGGCCATCAAACGCGTCACCCAAAAATAACGATTGAAGAAGCGAAGGCAAGGCTCCGTGAATTGGCTAATTGCGAACCGGATCTCCGTCTTGTGAAAAGCCATCCTTATGCCACGGTGCTTGCGGCATTCGCAGTCGGAGCGATTTCGGGTTATTCACCTCGTGCGAGAAAAATTTTGGCTCATATCCTCAAGGAGATAATGTGAGATTACTCAACAGGAAAGTGTTTTGGGTGCTGTATTTTGGAATTCTGTCGTCGGTAGTTCAGGCGGCGGAAAAAAAGGATCCCTATATGGAGGCGCTTACGATTCTCACTCGAAACTGCGCCGGCTGTCATCAGGCTGCGGATCATCCCGGAGCTCTTTTTCTAAATCGAGAAAGCTTATCTGAAGTCGCAACTCTTTCTCTGGTGATTAAGCTCATCAAAACGAGTCAAATGCCACCTGCCCACAAGGATTTTGCTAAGACTCCCGATGGAAAGAAGCTTTTGAAATGGCTCGAAACGGAACTCACCACAAAAGAAAAGAAGTAGCGCTATAGACCGGAGCTCTCCCGAGGGAGTGCCTCGTGATGTTTTACCTGTCCGCGTCGCTCCCGAACATAGTCTTCCAGTTGGCGAGTGGCCGCGCTAAAGGCATCTCGAATTGTCACATAAATATCTTGATGGGATTCCCTAATCCCATGATTGTGGCTCACTACGATCTTATGGCCAGGCACGCACATCTCAATTACGACGTGGTAGTCGTGAACGCGGTGGTGATTCTGTTGCGCGGCCTCAAGAACTACGTGGCAGCCGGTAATTCTGGGGAAGAAGCGCTCTAGTCGGTCTAAATTCTTTTGGACGGCTTCCCGTACGGCTTCGGACTCAGGAAAATTTCTAAACGTGACTTGCGGCATGGATTTCATGAATTACCCCTTCTTTCTCCTTTTTTCCTCGCAATTGCGGTGCCAATTTTTCAAGGCTGAAAGAGAGGGATGGCTTGGACAAAATAAGCCGTTCGGGGGATTTTCTGTCTCACGTTGTTGGCCAGCTTCACACAGCTTTCATGGCATCGACGTTGCACATGTAGTTTGCCGTGAGAGATCAATTTCAAGATCGCGTGGATGCGGGGCAAAGGCTTGCCGCTCAATTGAAGGGCTTTGCCAATGACCCGCACACCGTGGTGCTGGGGCTGCCGAGGGGGGGAGTTCCCGTCGCTTATCAGGTCGCCCAAGCACTGAACCTCCCCTTGGATATTTTTGTAGTGCGAAAAATGGGGGCTCCGAAACAGCCCGAGCTTGCCATTGGGGCAATGGCCTCTGGCGGAAGCTATCATTTGAACGAGGAGCTCATCCGTCGGTTGGAGGTGAGTCCGAGTGACATACAAGCTGTAATGGAGTCAGAGAGCCGCGAGGTGTTACGGCGAGAAGAAGCTTACCGCGGGGGAAGGGCTCCACTGAATCTGAAGGGCCAGAGCGTGATTCTGGTCGACGACGGAATCGCAACGGGAGCTTCTATGCTCGTGGCCTTACAGGCCATCCGAGGCCTTGGCCCAAGGGAAATTCTTGTAGCGGTCCCCGTGATTGCGGTCTCCTCAATTCCCGACATGGAAAGAAATGCGGATGGGCTGATTTACGTGACGGCCCCCTACGAATTTCGTGCTGTCGGGCAATGGTATTCGAATTTCGATGCGACAAGTGATGAGGAAGTGCGCCGGCTTCTCAAGAACGCTACAAAATATTCACCGACGAAAAATTTTGAGGAACGCTTATGAAAATACAAGTGAAGATACTCATCACCCTCCTGCTTGGTACCATGGTCTCAGTGAGTCCGGGTGAGTCCGTGATTCGCAAGGGAGGCAAATGGAATCCCACTCACCGGCGAACCTCAACGGAGAAGGCCCAAGAGTTTACGGGAAAGATTCTCTCGACGGAAGACGAAGGGGGAAAGGAAAACCCCGGAATACAGCTTAAGCTCGCGACCTCTACCGGCACACTGCTCGTTCACGTGGGGCCGCGCTGGATCCTCGATGAAAATAATTTCAAGTTCAATAATGGCGAACCCATCACCGTGGTGGGTTTTACTTTTTCGCTCCAAGGGCACGATGAGGTGCTAGCGTCCGAAATTCGACGGGGAGATACAAAGATCCAATTGCCCCCTCCGGAGAAGCGCGGTGTCGCGGACCAAAGCGGCCGCGACCGTTAAACCGCTGTAGTCTACTCCGCAAAAATTGCGGCAACTAGAAGTAGTGCCGATGCATTTTCCAAAGTCATTTCTAATTGGAAATGCGCTCTGAAAAGCTGAGGGGGCACCTTTTCAACAATGCGCAGGCTGGTTCCTCGGTAGACTGAGGTGCCCGTGGCCGATGCATAATCCACTTCCATCTTTCCGACGGTAAATAACTCTTGGCCTGCCTTGGTGAGGCCTTTGGCTGTTAAGGCATCATTCAACGTTTTTTGGAATTGTGTCTGAAGCTCTGCCACGATTTTACGGTAGTCGGCTTGACGCAGCTCTTGAGCGATCGTCTTGGAGGCATCGGTCAATACAAGCGCCACTTCATCCCCGTTCTCGTAGGCTTGCCAGTTGCCTTCCAAAAAGCGCACTTCGAGGAGATTGGTTTCCGTTTCGCCCTTAGTGTGGGTTTCTGTTTTCAGGTAAGTCCGCTCTCCCCTTTTCGTTAAGGTGATGAGTACTTCCGATAAATCGGGAAGCGTTTTTAGCGAATCGCTGATATCGAGCGAAACTTCCGGAAAATACCACTGAAACACGCCCGAAGCGCCAGCGCTCAATTTTCCCGTTCCGTCATAGAGTTTAAGCTTGAGCGCGTCTGCCTCACCGGTCGCAAGGTAAGTGCTCTGCGAGGCACTTAAATCCAAAATGAAATCCATCTTTTCGACGTGGGGCTTTTTCGCTGCGAACGCCGAAACTGACAACAATAAGGCAAAGACAATAGAAAATTTCATGGTAAGGACCCTCCTCAGAGTAAAAAATACTGCAATGTGTCTAGCATGGAATTGGCGGGCGGATTTCAGCCTGCGAATCGCAGGTTGAATATTTAGTTGGCAGTCCTGCCAACGGAAGGGGCCTATTTCTCGGCTTTTCGCGAGTGTTGAACGAGGTAGTGGGCGATGCGATCGGCGGCCTCTTCCATGGCGGTCTCAGTGTAGTCCGTCGCTTCGGTGACACCGATTCCTCCGACTGTGGAACGGCCTCGTTGTTTGGAATTTCCGGTGACAGTGAGGGAAGAAAGCTTGCGAATAGCGGGTGTGCTTTCAGCCAGGATGGCGGTGACCTCTATTTCGGAATTTGCGAGGCTATTAGCAAAGACGGAGGTGAGGTCATTGGGCTCTGAGATTTTGTTGAATTGCACGAGAAGCTTGAGCGTAGCGCCACTTAATTTATTGACTCCGACATGGTCGAAGAGCTCGGTCTTGGCGATGGCTTTAGCTAGAATTCTCCCGAACCTCTCTCGGTACTGGTTATCCTTTTCCACTTTGGAGTTGGCCTTCAATAGAATGACGACCTTCTTATGCTGGTCGACAGTCCCAGAGAATTTTTGTAGCTCGGTGATTTCCCCGGTACTGGCACAGCCCGCCAAAGAGCTAAGAAATAGGAAGAGAAGCGACGTTTTCATTCCTCTATTATGAACCAAATTCGAAGAACTATCTCGCCAGTTTCGTTACGTGAATGAACGTCTTCATTAATGTAATATTGAGGTAATGGCGTTACGCAATTGGATTGAAGGCTGTTAATGCACCTGCGAATAGCTCTTGCACTTGTCTTTTCCCAGCCTGCATTGGGATTCCTTAACGACACTTGCGCCTGTCTCACCAAGCAAGGCCCCAGCGGGTTGGAATGCAAGTTAGCTCCTGGCTACCTCCAGCAGGCGGTAAGTAGTCGTCTCTTGAAACCAGGTGAGAAATGCACGGAAGAAATTTGTGCCGAGCTTTACAAAGAGCATCGAGAGCTGAACTCAGACAATTTTCACTCGCTCACCTGCAGCCGTCTGGTAGTCGATCCCGATAAGATATCCGACGTCGTCAGCTGCGACCCAACCCGACCCACGATGCTTTCCTTAAGTCTCACCGCGGAATTTGATAAGACCAGCTCCGTGAATATACCCGCCCCGTATCAGTCTCTTCGCTATGATGCGAACGTGTGCAACATCGACAATATCGTCAAGAGCGTCGGCGGCTATATCGGAGCTTTGGTGAACCTCAGGTGCAGCTGCAAGAATCTGCTTTTTAATATTAATAGCCACGGAGATGGGGAGGGAGAACAACATTACACTCTTTGCAATCACACCGTTGATGGCAAGAAGCAGCAGGCCGTGAGGTTCTCTACCCGGGAATTGATGGATAAGCTTCAAGCCGAGGTTCAAGCCCAAGGTTGCGAGCAGCCCACCTTCGCCATCGACAGCTGTTTCTCTACGAAAGCAGTTGAGGATTTAAAGCAGACGAAGCTTCGCTTCCCAGTGGTAACTTCCTCTCACTCAAATTGTCTCGCACCTGGGGAATCAAACCTCTGGTCCAAGTACGAAACTTGGTGCCATCGTTGCGATCAAAACTCCGACGACAAAGTAGAATTGAGTGAGCTCTCTTCCTGTATTTTGACGAGTAACCCCACCTTTTCTAAAGTTCAATCGCAAGTGACTGGAAAGATTTATTCGATTTCAAACAACGTAGGGCCTTGGTCGGTCACGAGCGCCAAGGATGCCGATCCCCATACGATTCTCTTCCTTTGCCCGCCAAGGGCCTCGGACCCAGCGGCTAATGGCCCCGCAATTATCCCCACAAATGATCCCGCGGTAAAAGGACGCTCGCACTGAGTTTTATTTCGTACCTTCAAATTGAGGACAATGGGCTTTTTCCGCAAAATCGGAAGTCAAAATATATAATCCCCATGTTTTTTTGGCGTGATGTGCTAACAGCAGGTCGTAACAAATATTTGAGGAGAGATTAAAAGTGAAAAGCTTCCTGTTACTAATAGTGTCTGCGTTCTGTTTCTTAGCCAGCTCAGCCTATGCGAACCCCAACCCAACTGAATCTGACGGCCCTCGCGCGATTGGTTACACCTGCACCTGGAAAGATGGGAGCGGAACTCGTAAATACCAGGCTACTAACGGCGAATTAAATGCGGCCTATTTCAAGTCAAAGAACCTCTGCCTTGAAGATAATGGATATGATGAAATGGAATGCCGCTTTCAGGGCTGCACAACTTGATTTTAGATACTCAATACCTATGCACAGGAGGCTCCTCGTGAAGTTTTCTATTTTTTTCCTAGGATTACTGTTCTGTCCCTACGGGCATGGATTTGATGGCGGCTACTATCGCTCGTCCGGTCCGATCTATGTTCGTCCCGCTAGTCCAAGTATTTTCAGCTCGGGCCGTTCGACCACTTATTCCTATGGAACGACTCGCACGACGACGAACCACTACGGAACGAGTTACAACACTTCGAACTATTATGGCCCCAGCTACAACACGATCAACAACTATGGCAGTGGCGGTACAACGTTAAATAGTTTTGGAAGCGGTGACATCACAGTCAATCACAACGGCACGGGCCGCGTGAACGTGAACTACGGCAACCGACGTTAATTCCCCCCATTCCCTCTATGGCCTGCTCGTGTACTTATGCGAGCGGGCCTCTTCAATTATTGGGCTCTTCTTTCTTCTTCTGATATCTTTAGGTTCATGGAGAAAAAGGGAACGCGGACTCTACACCACCAAGATGCCATTACTTGGTTAGAATCCTCCCCAATTCTTTCGGCCTCTTCTTTCGTGACCTCATTGCCCGATGTCTCTGAATTTCCCGCGCTCAGTCTCGAGGAATGGAAGAGTTGGTTTTCCCGTGCGGTTTCTCTCATTCTGAGCCGCTGCCCCGACGAGGGGGTCGCAATTTTTTATCAAACGGACGTGAAGCGGGAAGGTACCTGGGTGGACAAGGGTTATCTCTGTCAGAATGCCGCGGACCGGGCCGGAAGTTCCTTGCTCTGGCACAAAGTGGTCTGCAGGATACCGCCCGGAAAAATCTCTTTCGGTCGTCCGGCCTATTCTCATCTGCTTTGTTTTTCAAAAGGGGTGAAGGCGGAAGTTCCTCGATCCACCCAAGACGTTTTGGTGTCGGCCGGCGAGGCGACTTGGACGAGGGGAATGGGAGTGGATGCCTGTCTTTTGGCATGCCGGTTTATTCTCAGTGAAACCACTACACGCACTGTCGTAGATCCTTTTTGTGGGCATGGAACCGTTCTCGCCGTTGCGAATGAGCTTGGTCTCGATGCCATCGGGGTGGAGTTGAGCTCCAAGCGGGTGAAAAAAGCGAAGGCCCTTCAATGTCTTAACTTCCAGTTGGCTTAGCTCTTAGCTTCCGTCCAAAGGCGGGCCATCAGAGTACGGATGGGGCCTAGGTCGCCGAAGAATTTCAACCGCATCAGAACTTCGGGGGACGGGTAGGTAACGGGGGACCGCTGTTCCTCGAACGGCAATTTTTTACGAGCTGTTAGGTTTGGGCTCGCCATACCGTTAAACTCAATCACCTTTAAGGCGATTTCTGGCCTCAGGAAAAAGTCGATAAATGCGTGGGCCTCTTTTACTTTCTGTGAGGTGATGGGAATCGCAAAATTGTCCGTCCAGATAACACCTCCTTCCTTTGGAATATAGAATTTCATCAAAGGATTTTCTTGATGTGCCTGAAGGCCGTGTGTGGAAAAGGCGTGCGCGATATTCACTTCCCCTCGGGCCATCATCGGAAAGGGCTCCGAGGTAAATAGCGCGATTCTTTCTTTGATACGTGTAATTTCCTGCCGCGCTTCGACCAGATCCGTAGGGGTGGGATTATTTGGATCCCGCCCCTTCCAGTAGAGAACGCCTGTGAAAACTTCTCTCATGTCGTCAAGAAGCGAGGTGTGCTTGGGATCGGGGGATTGAAAGAGAAGATCCCAACCGACATTTTCTGAAGCTAGTTTCACTTTTTCCGTGTTTACGATGATTCCCGTGATCCCCCGAACAAAAGGTATCGTATAGGAGAGTCCCGGGTCGTAGGGGAGGTCTTTGTAATACGGATCGAGGTGTTTGAAATGAGGTAGGTCCGTTGGAACGAGCTTTGTGAGCATCCCCAGGTGAATCATTTGCCCCACCATGTAATCGGAGGGCTGGATAATGTCATAGCCGGAGGCTCCCGCTTTCAATTTAGAAAAGAGCTCCTCGTTATTCGAGATATAACTCATCTCGACGGGAACTCCGGTCTCGTCGGTAAAAGCTTTTAAGAGATCATCCGGGAAATAATTGCTCCACGTGCAAAGTCTCAAGACAGGAGTTCGGGGAATGTGGGTGAGGCCCCACCATCCTCCGCCAAAAAGGGCGATCACCAGAATCAATTGGAGAGTTTTTTTCAGGCCAACCACCTCATTATGACGCATGACACTAGTCATCTAATTGGGGAAGGGCAACGTCATTCAGGGATTCCGAGCTCTTTTCTCAGGGGCAAATCTTTGTTCCCGTTCTTTTCCCAATAGGGAAGATGAAGCGTTTTCTTTCTCTCTCCTTTTTCTCCATCACTTCCTTCCCACCTTAAAATATAATGAGGGTACTCATTGGCCACCCAATAGGTTTCCGATCGTTGTCCCACCTGCCATTGCCATCGAGTTTCCCTCTTATCCCGCGATTTTGTCAGTGTCGCTTTTTCCCAACTGGGCGTCCGGTGGCTAATTCGGGTCGACCAAAGCGACGGAAAAAGGGGGAAGGATCGGGCTTCTCCTTCCTTTTGCCACTCCCCCTGCAGCTCTCGAATTAATATGGGCAAGGCGTCTTCATAAATTCCTCCGGTAGGACTTGAGAGAAAGTCTTGACGATCCCCTTCCTTTTCAAAATAGGAGTGTTGCATGCGTCGGGCGCCCTTTTGATCAGGGAGAAGTTGCACGAAAAAATTTCCACACCATTCGATTCCGGATAAAGAAAGTTTCAGAGGGAAAAAGGAGATTCCAAACTTTTCGTTAATACTCGCAAAGACGGAAGTCATGACGGAGTAATTATAAATTCCCGTCGAGAATTGAATGTTTCTGTTTAGCTTCAGAACCGGGACTCTGAATTTTTCGGGTGTCGCGGAGTAGTCTTCGATTTTGATCCGTGTATCTGCGTGTATGTCCTCAGGCACGAAGATGAGAACCGAATACCCCTTTCTCAGTTCGCCATAACGGGGCTGAGTGAATTGATAAGAAGAGATTTCCGCTTTGCCATTTCCGAATGTGTCCCAAAACGGGGACGAGGCTTCGGCCAGGGTAACGAGGGAATACAAAAATAAGGCCCACATGGGCCTAATTCTTCAACGAATCGATGATATGAGCACGGGCCTCCGCGGCGCCGCCGGCACTTGCCTGATGGTTGAGGTTGGAGAACGTCTTACAAGATCGGACGGCGGAGCCAGGAACATCCAGCCCCTTCAAACAAGGTCCGAGCGCCAAATGGTAGTCCGCAAAGCCGTCTCCTACTTGGTATTGGCTCCAGCTTAGTGCGTTTTCTAGAAAGTCCGTGGACCCATTCTCCGGGCGTAAGTCATTTTGGAGAAGAGCAATTTTATGAAGACCAGCCACTCCCTTTTCGAAAACCGATTCCAAGTTTTCTGCGTGAATGCCTCCCAGGGATTCGCCGAAAGCCCTACATAACTCTTCATGGGCAAAATGGCGTGTCGCCTCGAGCTTGCCCCGAGGGGCCGGAGCGCGTGTGCCGCAGCCCACTCCTGTGGTGAGTCTGCCGTCGAATTGAAATTGTGTTCCACTTGCCGAGTAGTCCGCCACGAGCCAGTTTTTCTTTTCTAAAACGATGTCGTTGACGAGATAAATGGGACGATTGTTTTCCATGGGCGCTAGCGGGCTTAAGTCGAACCAGGTGGGATTTGTATTGCTTGTCTTATTCGACTTTAAGTCCCAAACGGAATTTCCCAAATTGAGAAGAAGTTTAGAATAAGCACCGGAGCAGCCGTCCAAAGCGTCAAATACCCTATTGGCAAGTCCGTGGTGCCCCTCTTCGGCGAGAAGTTTTGCTCCGAGAACGAGGGCTGGGGCTCCGGCCCCTTGAACGGTGCCAGTAGCGGAATAAATTTTTCCTAATTGACGGCAACCGGCCTCGCCGATTGTGGAGGTTTTTTCCATGCAGCGACGGGCGATGTTGAACGCCACGGCTCCCCCCTTTGAATGTCCGATGAGCGCGCAGCCTATCTGATTTGGCTTTGAGCTAACTTTGCAAACCTCGTCCCGAAGAAACATCTCCGTGCGCTTCGTCATTTCAAAGACGGTCGTGTTATTGCTTTCTTGTACGGGGACGTAAACTGTTTCGCAGGTGCTTGCGAGGAGTTCGTCGATGATTACGCGACCAAAGTAAATGGCGGCAAACCCGTCAATTGCGGAATACCCCTCCTTCACCGTTCCCACTGTTTTGTTCAGATTCAAGACCGCATCGAGAAGCCCTTGGTTCACCCCGTACCCGTGCTGAAGGACACAATTTTGAATGGGATGGGAAATGGGAGTGGCTGGCCTGCGAAAGACGCCAAAGTAAACGTAGCCGGAAACTTTTCCCCGGTAGGTGGCCATGGCCGGAAGGGCGTGGTCAGTCGCTCCTACTTCATTTTTGCTTCCGAAATTTTGGACTGCAGATCTGCAGGAGAGAAAAGTCAGTGAGATCAAGATCCAAGGAACAATAGAGGTATTAACGCGCATCCTGCCCATATAGCACAATGCGTTAGTTTTGTGGAGAGTGGACCGGCTTAGTTGTCCTTGCGGTCGTGGTGGCCGCGACGGTGGTAGTAGATTTCCTCAACCTGTGAAACGACTTCGCCTGTCTGAGGTCCCGGATTAATGGGCGACAACTCAGGGGCCGATTCCGATTCGGAGCTCGAATCATTCCCGTATCCACTTTCCGATTTCGTTTGACTACTCCCACCTTGATTATTGCTCACCACAAAATCGGATAGACTGGGAATCTTATTTATTCCACATCCGACGAGGGAAAGAAGAAAAATAGCAACAAACACGTACGACAGAGAATTGAGGTTCTTCATTTTTCTTTGCTCCTACAGAGCGCGGGAGGAGCGAAGGGAGGAATGTTACAGAATGCAAACCGGATTCCACTAATTTAGGCATGAGGATTTCTAGATTGTGTCTAGATTCCAGTCAGGCCATCGGCCTTGATTCCATTAAGTTTGCGGAGTTTCAATCAAAGGGCTGTCCAAGTCTTGTTCACTTACCCATTCAGCGAGCTTAGAAAGTGCCTCAGGGAGGTTTTTCCTTCCGAAGCCTAAACGGAAGTGGTGATTTCCAAACCCAAATTGAGTGCTCGGGGCAAGCAGCACTCCCGTGTCTCGCAAAAGCGTTGAACAAAAATTATCCGCAGAGAGATCGTTTAGGAGCTTCGGAAAGGCGAGGCAGCTTGCTTTGGGCCGGACCCACTCGAAGTGTCGAGAATATTGTGCAAAGAAAGAATCCAGAGAATGAAGGTTCTCCTGGATAATGGCCCGGTTCCTATCCAAGAGAGCTTTCTGATGGCGAAGAGCCAATGCGGCGAGAAATTCCCCAGGCGCACTATTGCAAATGGTGGTGTAGTCCTTGAACTCGGCCATGCGGCGATAAATTTCCCGGTTTTTTGTTGCCACCCATCCAATGCGCAGGCCCGCTAGACCATAGCTTTTTGACAGCACTCCAAGGCTTATCGCATTTTCACAAAGATCGACCGCGGAGGGAAGAGTGGAAGAGGAATCGTATTCGAGTCCTCGATATACTTCGTCGGAAAAAACCCAAGCCCCGGATTTATTAACGAGCTCCACCGCCTTGAGGTAAGTCTTCTTTTCCATCAGATACCCTGTGGGGTTATGGGGGAGATTGAAGACGACTAATTTAGTTCCATTCTTCAGCGCGGTTTCAAGAAAGTTGAGATCGAGTTCCCATCCTTTAAGCGGATTGGCTTCCCACCGAATGACTTCGCATCCAATGCTCTGGGGAATTTGTGCTAGCGATTGGTAGCAAGGCCAGTGGACGAGCACTTTATCGCCTTTGGAAAGGCAGCTATTCATGAAGTTGAAAATCGCTTCTTCCGCACCCGTATGGACGAGCACCTCCTCCTTTGAAATAGTCTGGTAGAGAGTCGCGATAATTTGCCTCAATTTCGGATGGCCTGCGGAATCGGAATAACCCAGCCACAGTTTCTCGAACTGCACGCGGGATTCCGGTTCCAGATCGAGCAGGTCCTTCAACGAGATCGACTCGCAATCGGAACAACATAAAAGGTGAGGGGCATTGAATTCGTGTTTCGCGAAAAAACGTTCTAACTCGAACGGAGGAACTTGCATCTTATCTACCAGCGTTTTTCAAACTTTAGCCCACGGTGATTTCTACACCCGTCGCGGTGACGCTCGTCGTGAACGAGGTCAAAGCGGAAGGGGCCGGGCCCCCAGTTACCGCGCCGGTCGCATTGTAAGTCGATCCATGACAAGGGCAATTTAAGCTCGAGCCATTCCATTTGGCGACGG
>JAHFAF010000539.1 GCA_023250715.1 Pseudobdellovibrionaceae bacterium
GGTCGAGTGCCTATGAGACTTTCTTGTATCACCTTGCAACGAACATCCCTCAGGATTAGCAGTTTCCTAGTCCTTGGCTAGGACATTACGGCTCAGCTCCGGAAAAACTTTCGAGACCTTTCCTAACAGATATTCACCGTAAGTCCCTTGGAAGGCGTGCACACTTTTCTTGTCCCAGCGCTGATCCTTATCCTCTTGAATCGATTTGGGAGAGATCGGAAGAGGTTTCACCTCGGCATTGAAATTGGGATCAAAGAAAAAAGGAAGTGAAAGACGATCGCGGCCCGAGACATTCTGCACTCGATGCGGTGTCGAGCGGTAAATGCCTCCGGTCATCCGATCGAGCATATCCCCTATGTTACAAACGAAAGTGCCCGGTAGGGGCGGCGCGGGTAGCCAGCCGTTCTTCGTACGAATCTCCAGCCCTCCACAGTCATCTTGTTTCAAAATAGTGAGCACTCCGTAATCGGTGTGTTCCCCCACTCCCCAAGTTCCCTTCACAGTAGGGCTGGAACCAGGGTAATTGAATATTCGAAAGAGAATTAAGGGATCTTTCGTATAGTGATCCCAGAAGTAATTGCCGTCGAGGCCGAGACTCAGGGAAAGTCCCTTCATCAGGGAGTGCCCGAGTTGCGTCATCTTCTCCAAATACTCGCGTACCACTGGCTTGAACCGAGGCATTTTCCCCGGAAAAAGATTTGGCCCATGTAGCGGAAGGGTGGGGTGGGGTGGAAGCTCAGAGCCAAAATAGATCCCCTCTTTCTGATCGGGTTTCCCCGACGTGAGTTCCTGCCCTACTGGAAAGTACCCGCGCCAGGCGCGATTTGCGCGCGACATCGCAATCTCTAGCTTTTCCTTTTCATTTTTTGCGAAGAATTCTCGGCTCAGCCTCTCAAGCTCCGTGATCAACACTTCCGGGATGCCATGTTTGGTGATGTAGAAGAACCCACTGTCCCGACAGGAATTGCCTATTTCTTGGGCGACTCGGGCCGTGTCGTTCTTTCCGCGAAGGAGCGAATCTATATCGATTACGGGCACCATGGAAAAACAACAATAGCATTGCTTTGAGCGGCCTCCAAGATTACGACCATGGCATGGTACTACGCGGACTTTTGGTGTTGGGAACTTTCGTATTGTCCCTCAAGGCAGTTTCTGCTCAGGACTATCGTGCAATGGAAGCTCGCATTCTTGCCTTGTCCAATGTTGAAATAGTCATTGTCGGTAAAGTTGAGAAAGAGGAAGCTGTTTACCCTGTTTATGCTCTCACGACCGCCGCATCGAAGAAGAACGAAAAAAAACAGCTAAACGTTCTACTTTCCGGTGGGGTGCATGGAGATGAGCCCGCCGGAGTCTTTGCATTATTGCAATTTCTTGAGAAAGAAGCGCCCCGTTACGCGAAAGAATTTCGGTTTTTTGTTTTTCCCTGCGTGAACCCAGGCGGTTTTGCCACGGGTACCGCTGAGAACTCCGCCGGAAAAAATATCAACCGATCTTTTAAGAAGGACTCTCCGGCGCTTGAGGCAAAGTGGGTGATGGAACAGCTTCAAAAATGGGATCGGAAGTTTGTGTTCTCTATCGATATGCATGAAATTCCTCCCTATTGGGAAGGGGAGGGTTTTAAAGCAAAGGACAATCCTCATACCGCATATCTTTATGAGTCTCAGCGAGATAAGAAAATGCGAATAGGCCCGGCGATGCTGGCAGGTCTTCCCAAGGACATCGAAGTATGCCAATGGCCAAGAATTTATGGAGATGTTGCAGTGGGCGGGCTTGTTACTTACCCCGAAGGGAATTTCAATCAAGTTTACGCGGAGCAGACAACTCTGGATGGCTATTTATTTGAAAAACTTTCTTCTCACACCTTCACTGCGGAAACCCCTATCGATTGGCCAATGGAAAAGAGAGTCCGCACACACCTGAGTTGGCTAAAAACCGCCTTGGAGAAGAAGCGCGGCTCAGCTCCATAATCCCAATTATCAACCGCGTAATAACAATCGAATGTGGTTTCTG
Organism: Pseudobdellovibrionaceae bacterium; assembly: GCA_023250715.1. Taxonomy (GTDB): domain Bacteria; phylum Bdellovibrionota; class FAC87; order UBA2466; family UBA2466; genus JAHFAF01. The sequence goes on from JAHFAF010000539.1 coordinate 2,011, forward strand.
GACGATTTGGTCAGGCGTTGAATAGACGAAGGATTGTTTCGTCTCAGCACACGGAGGATTGCAGTAAGTTCGAGGAGGCAGGAGTCTGTCGAGGTACCTCTAACGCTCCCAACTCAACCCAGGAATTTTTCCAGTCCTAATATTCCAGATCGCAGTATCCCAAGACTGAAATGTATCGGCGCTAGCCATCTCCGCCGTGGACTTAGCCTCTCCTCCGGAGCTGTAGTTTTGTGTAGATAGATCTTTGTTCCAATAACTATTCGCGATATTTCCAGAGTTTAGGCTGCAAAAACCGCTTGATACAATTCCTCCTTCCACTCTTCCTTGGGAGTAACTAGTTGCGATAACTTGATCGAAATGAACCTGTTCTTCATCCCTATTGATTGCTACCAAACCGCCAGAATAATAGGTACTTCCCAAAACTCTCGAAGACGAATAACTGTTTGTGATTGATGCGCCCTTTGCTCGATTAGAACCAACTAAACCGCCGGCACGGATCACTTTACTCAAGGGAAAACCGATTCCGATCACACTTCCTAGCGAACATGACGCCGAAA
>JAHFAF010000198.1:0-1143 GCA_023250715.1 Pseudobdellovibrionaceae bacterium
CTCGAACTTCTGAAACCAAGCTGTAATACCCCTTGGCGCGCCGTCAGGGCAAAGCGTTGGGTGTTTCCCACCTGAATATCCGAGGAAAATTCTTTCATCCCACCCGAAAACCCTTCGATCATGGCTTTGAAATGATAGAGGCCCGAGATCTGAAAAAGACATTTGTAACTGTGGCTCCCGGCATTACTTTCCGTCGAGGATTGAGCGCTATCCTGGCAGCTCACCACACCCGCAGCCTCTGGGCCAGAAATCTCCAAGGATAAGGCTCTCGTTGGTGGGCCCAGCACCGTGACTGAAAATTCTTCGAGAATGCTGGGATTTTCGGGGTCCACGGAAATCGCATATTCCGCTCCCAGCAGGCTCTCCTGGGAGTCACTCTTCGTACAACCCACAATACCCAGAAAAATAGTCGCCGAAACCCAAGCCGCTATCATTCCAAATCGAACGTTCATCCTTCTATCCTCCGCATCGGACTTACTGAAAGTCCTGATCGTCTAAAACTATGTGTTTGCCTTGAAAGCGTGTTTGCGCCACTCGGATGTATCGCTTGGTGTCTCCGGTAGGTGCGTGCTCGATGAGGTAGACCGCGAAAAGATTCGCGTCCCCAACGGTGGAGATGTTTTTGATATCCAGATGGAACTCATCGTACTCATCTGTGGAGCTTACAAGCTCCATGTTGTAGTCGTACTCAGGGACACTCTCGTGGCCCTTTGTGTAAAGATCGGTTCCGCGCAAGATCTCTTCGTAATTGTTTTTTCCATCCTTATCGGGATCGAGGCTGAGATCCCCGGCTCTATCATCAAAGGAAAGTCCCGTAACGACTCGAAAGACGTAAGGCATCCAATCACCCAGTTCCCAAGTTTCCGGATCTCGCTCAAGCTGCATGAGTTCGCATTTATTGGTGTAGTGGTCAGCGGACAAGGCATATTGAAATCCGCGAGTGCTGCTAGAAACTAAGTGGGGGGCACACCCGTCATAGCGCACCGAGTGTACCTTCACACACTTTCCGTTGGTATCAAAAGAGCCGCAAACTTTTCCAGTAAGAATTCTTTGAATCTTGTCGGAAATCCCGTCGCCATCAGAATCTCTATCATTTCCATCGGACCCGAGAAGCGCCTCTTCTTCATCGACGATTCCATCTTG